>CALYRA010000095.1 GCA_945292135.1 uncultured Dysgonomonas sp. | reverse complement strand
TAAACAAACTAATCCAATAGAAGGAGGTAAATGATTGCATTTTTCTATTTTAAACATGTTCTAAGATAATTTCTTTGCCTAAGAATAAAAAGAATATAAATTTGTAGTCATATTGGTTTGAACAACTATGGATAAAATATCAGTTATCATTCCTTGCTATAATGAAGAACAAGCTTTGCCATTTTTATATGAAGAACTGGTGAAACTAACTTCTGACATGCCTGATCAGGAATTTGAATTTGTTTTCATTAACGATGGTTCCAAAGATAAAACCCTCTCTGTAATAAAAGCGTTGAGAAAACAAGATGAACGCGTGCGTTATGTTTCTTTTTCGCGAAACTTTGGAAAAGAAGCGGCTATATATGCCGGCTTGAAAAATTCGACAGGTGATTATATCTCTCTTATTGATGCTGATTTGCAAGATCCACCCATACTGATCAAAGACATGTATCAGATACTCAGTACAGACGAAGAATATGATTGCGTGGCTACGCGTCGTGTCAATCGCAAAGGAGAACCACCTGTGCGATCATTCTTTGCCAAGCGATTTTATAAATTAATGAATAAAATATCTGATACCGAAGTTGTAGATGGCGCGCGCGATTTTCGCTTCATGCGGCGTCAGATGGTTGAGGCTATCCTCGAGTTGTCAGAATATAACCGCTTCTCAAAAGGTATATTTGGCTGGGTTGGCTTCAATACTAAATGGATCTCTTTCGAAAACGTAGAACGTGTAGCAGGACAAACTAAATGGTCATTTATAGGATTGTTTCTTTACTCTATCGAAGGTATTTTAGCCTTTTCTACCCGACCATTATATATAGCGTCAGGATTTGGTATCCTGTTTTGTTTTATTTCTTTCATTATGATTTGTATCATTATAGCTAAAACCCTTATTTGGGGAGATGACGTGCAAGGATATCCTTCACAGATTTGTATCATCTTCTTTATAGGAGGAATACAGCTATTTTGCTTGGGAATACTTGGGCAATATCTGTCAAAAACGTACCTCGAAACCAAGCGTAGACCAATTTATATAGTTCGGGAGACTGAAAAAAAAGCTTAATTTTGCAAAGTTCAGTTAACAATCTACAAATATTTGCTTCCTATTTTTTGCAAAAATGAAATAAAACCTTACTTTTGTGCAAATTATCAGATCATAAAAATACAGTACCAATAAATATTTTCTCAAAATCTTGAAAATCAATTGTCTGTATTTTATTTAGTGGAATAAATTCATTAAGATAAATTTATGGATTCTTCTCTTTTTATAACCGTATTCTTAACAGGAATATTTTTGGTGTGTGCCGGTCTCGGCATAGCGCTGCTTGTATCGCCTAAATCTTTTAATTCTCAAAAAGGAGAGCCGTACGAATGTGGTATCCCTACTCACGGAACATCTTGGATGCAGTTCAAAGTAGGATATTATCTGTATGCTATCCTTTATTTGATGTTCGATGTCGAAGCTATATTTTTATTTCCTTGGGCAACAGTCGTTCGTCAACTTGAAATATCAGGATTAATCAGTATATTATTGTTCTTATTGTTTTTAGGATTGGGCTTGGCCTACGCTTGGAAGAAAGGAGCTTTGGAATGGAAGTAAAAAATATTTATATAAAGGGAATACCTAACGAAGAATTTAAGGATACGGAATACCTTGAAAAATACGTAGAAGAATTACGCGCGAATGGTGTTCCTCTGGTTGTTGGCGTATTAGACGATCTGATCAACTGGGGACGTTCCAATTCACTTTGGCCTCTAGCTTTTGCGACCAGTTGTTGCGGTATAGAATTTATGGCTGCAGCTGCTGCTCGTCACGACTTAGCCCGCTTTGGAATGGAAGTTACTCGAAACAGTCCGCGTCAGGCAGATGTGATGATTGTTGCAGGTACTATCGTCCATAAAATGGCGCCGCTGTTAAAACGTGTTTACGACCAGATGGCTGAACCTAAATATGTGGTTGCGATGGGAAGTTGCGCCATATCGGGAGGGCCATTTGTTAACTCATACCATGTTGTAAAAGGCGTAGATGAAATAGTACCTGTTGACGTATATGTGCCGGGGTGTCCACCCAGACCAGAAGCTTTATTCTATGGTTTGATGCAACTTCAACGTAAAGTGAAAATGGAACGCTTTATATTTAAAGTAGATAATAAGAACAAAAAGAACAAAAAGAAATAACCTTTGATATTATTTTGAACTCAATGGAAAATATCAAAAAGATAATATTGTCAACTGTTCCGGAAGCAGTCATCGAAGAAAAGCAAAAATTGACAGTAACCGTAGAACCTGACAAATTACATCAACTGGCGAAAGAACTTAAAGAGAATAAAGAATCTAATTTTGATTTCCTTGCTCAATTGCTTGGAGTTGATTATGGCGATAAATTAGGTGTTGTTTATTTTCTATCTTCGACAGAAGATATGACTCGCGAAGTTGTTCTTAAAACTGCGACATCAGATAAAGTAAATCCATTACTGGATTCCGTTACCGATCTTTGGGGAACCGCTAATTTTAATGAACGCGAAGTTTATGCAATGTTTGGTATTCGTTTTGTGAATAATCCCGACATGCGTAAATTTTTTCTGAATCAGGATTGGGATGGATATCCATTACGTAAAGATTACGATTCAAATCCTGTTTTAAACCCTGTTGACATTGAAAGCAAACCAATTATCGACCAATCTTTGCGTATTACCCGTGATGCCGACGGAAATATTAAAGAAGAAAAATACTGCCTTTTCGAACCCGATGATTACATTATCAATATAGGACCACAACACCCCTCTACACACGGTGTGATGCACTTCCGTACAGTATTGGACGGCGAAATCATCAAAAATATGGATGTTATTAGTGGTTACATTCATCGTGGAATTGAAAAATTAAGCGAAAATCTTACTTATCCTCAAATATTACATTTTACAGACCGCCTCGACTATTTATCAGCGCAAATCAATCGTCACGCATTATGTATGTGTATCGAAAAAGCCGCTGAAATCGAAGTACCATTACGAGCAGAACATATCCGGGTTATTATGGATGAGTTGCAACGTATAGCTTCACACTTGGTTGCATGGGCTGCTATGTGTAATGATATGGGTAGTACGACAGCCTTTATATATGGATTTCGTGAACGTGAATACATCTTGGATATATTTGAAAAAAGTTCGGGAGGACGTTTCTTGCCAAATTACAATGTAATAGGGGGAGTTATGTTTGATGTTTACGACGATTTAGAAAAAGATGTAAAAGCGTTTATACCTATTATGCGTAAAGCGTTGAAAGAATATGAACGCCTATTCACACATAATGTTATTGCGCTGGGACGTATGAAAGGCGTTGGAATCTTGCCTAAAGATGAAGCTATATCTTATGGAGTAACAGGCGTTGTGGGACGAGGTTCGGGCATTAATGTCGATATGCGTCGCGATTGTCCATACTCTATATATGATAAAGTAGAATTTAATGTGATTGTCCGTGACGAATGTGACTCTTATGCGCGTTATCTGAATCGTTTAGATGAAATGGAAGAATCGCTTAAAATTATAGAACAATTACTTCCATTGCCGGAGGGAGATTTTCAAGCGAAAACAAAAGCTATTATCAAGCTTCCCGAAGGTGAGTTTTGGCAACGTGTCGAAACTGGACGTGGCGAATTTGGCGTATTCATCGAAAGTCACGGAGATAAAACACCATATCGTTTACACTTCCGTTCGCCATCTATGACGATGGTAGAAGTTATGCCGTTGATATCGAAAGGCGAAAAAGTTTCAGACTTTATTGCTATCGGAGGTTCGATGGATTATGTAATTCCGGATATAGATCGTTAATAGAAAAACATCAAATTGATAAATTGATATTCAAAATAGATATGTCATTATTAAATACTAACCCGATAGACAGTCCGAATATATTGCGCTTAATTCATACTTTTCTGAGTGAGTGCGACTGGTTGTCACCAATGGCTGTTGTTATTATTGAATGTGTTTTGGTAGGATTAGCCCTACTAACGGCTTATGCCCTTATAGCGTTAGCCTTGATATATGCCGAACGTAAAATTACAGCATTCTTTCAATGCCGTTACGGTCCCAACCGTGTAGGTAAATGGGGTTTGATACAAAGTTTTGCCGATATGATTAAAATCTTGATTAAAGAGATTATTCATATTGATAACGTAGATAAATTCTTATTTTATTTAGCACCTTTCTTTGTTATTGGCGCATCTATGTTGACATTTGGCGCTATGCCATTCGGTGAAAATTTACAAGCTATTGATTTTAATATCGGAGTTTTCTATGTAATTGCGGTATCATCACTTGGTATCATTGGAGTATTATTGGCAGGATGGTCTAGTAATAATAAATATTCGATGGTAGGAGCAATGCGAAGCGGTGCGCAATTTGTAAGTTATGAATTATCTGCGGCAATGGCATTGTTAACGGTAGTAGTGCTTTCAGGATCTATGCAATTATCTGAAATCGTAGAAGGTCAAAAATATTTAGCACAATGGAATCTTTTCAATGGACATATTTTTGCAATAATAGCATTTGTCCTTTATTTGATTTCGGGACATGCCGAAACAAACCGTGGACCTTTCGACTTGCCTGAAGCCGAATCCGAATTAACAGCGGGTTATCATACCGAATATTCGGGACTTCAATTCGGATTCTTCTATTTAGCTGAATATTTGAATATGTTTATCATAGCTTCCATTGGTACAACTGTTTTCTTGGGAGGATGGCAACCGATACAAATTGAAAGCTTTGGAGAAACATTTAATACTGTCATGGCTTATATACCATCATACGTTTGGTTCTTTGGAAAAGCTGCGTTCCTTGTATTCTTAAGCCTTTGGGTAAGATGGACATTTCCACGTCTTCGTATCGATCAGCTATTAACATTGGAATGGAAGTATATGTTGCCAATCAATATGGTAAATCTTATCCTTATGGTTATTTGCGTATTGTGTGGATGGACATTAAAAGATTGGTTATATTAATAAAATAACAGATTTATAATAAAAATGACTGTTTCTCAATATTTCTCAGGTTTATTTCGTGGTATCAAATCCTTGCTGATAGGGATGAACGTTACGCTGAAAGAACTTTTTACAAAGAAAGTTACTCAGCAATACCCTGAAAACAGAAAAACGCTTGTTATTCCGCCGAGAGTACGAGGCAATTTGACTATGCCCCATGACGAAAATAATGAGCATGCGTGTACAGCTTGCAGTATTTGCCAGATGAATTGTCCGAATGGAACAATCTCCGTTAAATCGGAAGTGATTCAAACTGAAGATGGAAAAAAGAAAAAAATATTGGCGGAATATACTTACAATTTAGGCAGGTGTACATTTTGTAACCTGTGTGTTCTTTCATGTCCTTCTAATGCGATAGTATTCAGCAATGAGTTTGAAAATGCTTTATTTACAAAAAGTAAATTAACCGAAAAACTTAATAAAGAGGGGTCTAAACTTCGTGAAAAGAAGAAAGAACCTAAACCTTCAGTTGAAACCGGTTCGGTAGAAAAAGAGAATGCAAAAAACATAAAAGTTCCAACAAAAGAAGAAGGTACAGCAATAGCTCCAAAAACAGAAGTTCCTGTTCAGAAAGAAGATACGGTAGCTATCGAAAAAGCTGAGAAAGAAACAACAAATCAGCGTGCTACGGATGTGGCTTTGAATGAAATCAAAAAAGAGGAACAAACTTCTGTCGAACAAAAGAAGACAGATGAGAGCAAAGAAAAAGAATAAAAAATAACGATAGAGATACATCTAGATATTATGACAACAGAACAGGTAGTATTTTCGATTCTAGCAATTATCATTGTTTTTTTCTCCATCATGGCAGTTACGACTCAGCGCATTATTCGCTCAGCTGTATATTTGCTATTTGTATTGCTAGCAACCGCAGGACTTTATTTATTATTGGAATATCATTTCCTGGCGGCGTCTCAAGTCGCAGTTTATGCGGGAGGTATTATGGTATTATTCATATTCTCCATTTTCCTTACTCATAATCCCGGAGAAGAAATTAGATTTGAGAAACCAAAGCGAATGATTATTTCGGGATTGATTGCTCTTGCCGGATTAGCTGTTTGTGGGCATATAATATTTAATAATGTAAATA
>CALYRA010000094.1 GCA_945292135.1 uncultured Dysgonomonas sp. | reverse complement strand
CTCCTCTATTTGCCGAAATATTTTTTTCGTGCAAACTCAAATAACATTTTCCGGATACAGCCATACATAAAGCTCCATGAGCAAACATCTCGATACGGATAAGATCACCATTTGGACCTTTAATTTGTTTATCTATGATATCATGATAGATAGATGACACTTGCTCAAGGTTTAATTCTCGCGCTAAAACGACTACATCTGCAAATTGGGCGTAAAATTTTAAAGCGTCAGTATTTGTTATATTTAATTGAGTAGACAAATGTACTTCTACTCCGATACTGTGGGCATACATCATAACAGATACATCAGAAGCTATAATCGCTGTCAATTTAGCTGCTTTAGCTGCATCCACAATTTGGTGCATTAGGTTAATATCATTGTCATATATGATAGTATTGACCGTAAGATAACTTTTTATTTTATTTTCTCGGCAAATATTAGCGATATTCCTTAAATCATCAGTAGTAAAATTATTAGATGATTTGGCACGCATATTCAGACCTTCAATACCGAAGTATATCGAGTCAGCGCCGCCTTGTATGGCTGCAGCCAATGATTCGTACGAACCAACAGGAGCCATAATTTCTATTTCCGATATGTCGTGTTTATGATCTGCCATTTAGTAATTCAATTCAAATTTACCCTCACAAAATTCTTTATATTTTTGGGATAATAAACGTAATAATGAGCTTATTTGCGTTATGGCAGCTTGAGTTTCCCCCGAAATGCTTTGTCCCTTCAATCGCATTAATAAGAAGCCATAAACAGCAGCAAAGCATGTCTCCAATTCGGGTATAGCTTTATCTGTTGATTTGGTTCTGAGCTCGACAATGAATGGAAGCGTTTTGTAATAAATTGATACATAATCAGTTTCAGTAGGTTTTTTTAGTAAACTATTATGTATATTTGTCAATTCAAGCATAATATTGTCATTGATTAACAGATGCCCGCTTTCAATTTTATTTTCAGTACGCATCATTTCAATCAAACCCTCATACCATATTCTTATATTAGCTCGTACTTCTTGCGTTTGCTCGAATTTACTTATTATTTGTTCATCTATTTTTTCTATGTCTAGTCTGTTGGCTCTTAAAATATCTTCAATTTGCCACATATATAGAATGTATTCAGCAATATTTTCTTGCTTTAATTTTTGAGCGATAAGCATTATTAATTGATTCCCCAGTTGCGTTGCAAAATTAAATAATAAAATGATAATTAAAATAATTAAGATGTTAAATAATGAAGAAATAAAAATTTATTATAGAAATTTGATTTAAGTTATAAGTAATTTATAGATAGCTATTTATGCTGTTCTTTATGTACCCTGTAATGTTAAAATCGTTAAAACATAAATTTTATTTATGACTGATTTGAACAATTTTAAAAATCCTGTGTTTATAATATTGATTAACAGGTTAAGTTTTTATAATAGTATGAGTATTATTTAGGTATTGGATTATTGAGAATGAGGTGATTGTGAAATTACCTCTTCTTTTTTTATTACTTTTCTATATTATCTGAGTATTGTCATTGAAATAAAAATAATCGAAAGAATATTTTCCTAAAACTGATGAAGTAACAATATTGGTTAAATACCTCAATGGGTTTTAAGAGGATAATGCGCAGAAAGATCATGTTCAAACTACTTCTACAAGCGAAAAAGAATTTTCATCTCAGAAAGCATAAGAAAATTTTTAATAGTACACAGCCGTGATGAAAAGATATTTATATTAAACAAAAACGGTTGAATGATAATTATAAGGATTTTATAGTTAAAGGTTTCAGTATCACGGTATCTTGTAGTAACTGCGTAAAATGTTATTATATAGTCTGGCAGGCAGAAATCTTTTTGCATAGATTGATAATACTTGTTCAAACTTGCCAACAGGATAACGAAATTTAGGTTTTCTTTTTCGAATAATCTTGTCAATTAATTTTGCTATCTTATTTGGATGGCAACCATTTAATTCCTCTTTTTCTATTAATCTGAGAGCTGTTTCCGCACTGGTTTTATAGTCATTGTCATTCATCGTTGCTTCCGAGATAATCCGATTTCCTGTAAAACCGGTATTAAAATCTCCGGGCTCAATAATTACAACACGAATATTAAATTGGTGTAGTTCGAGGCTAAGAGCCTCACTATAACCTTCAATAGCAAATTTAGAAGCGGAATAGAATCCTTGATATGGTAATCCCATTACTCCACCAACAGAACTTATGTTTATAATTTTTCCTGATTTTTGTTTGCGAAAATAAGGGGTTGCGGCGCTGCAAACGTTGACCACTCCATAAAAATTAGTATCTATTTGCAAACGAATTTCTTTTTCGGTTGCTAATTCAAGCGCGCCAAGGATACCCATACCGGCATTATTAACAACAACATCAATCTTTCCTTGTTCTTCAATAATTAATCTGATTCCTTTTTCAACAGATTCGCGATTAGTAACATCCATTTGAAGAAAAACCAAGTTTTTTTGATTTGATTTTAGTTCTTTTCTGCTTGTCCCATATACTAAATTCCCTTTTTTAGCTAGGTATTCAGCGCATGATTTTCCTATTCCTGACGATGCGCCTGTAATTAAAATGACATTAGGCATAAATTTTTTACTAACAAATTTGTACAAAGATATTATAATATGTTGATAATAATATGCGTATATCTGAATATAAAGTTTTATAAGAAAATACTATTTTTGTAAATAGTATATTTATAAAAGCATATACACTGTTTATGAAAAGAATACTATTTTTATATACGTTAACCTTCTTCTCGTTGTCAATTTATTCGCAGGAAGAAAGTACGAGAGATACAATTAATTCACTCTTATTTCGACAGCCTGTAAAAAAATGGTTCTCTTCTGAGTTGTATGATGAAAATTATAAACGCTTACAAATGCCATCAGAAAATAACTCAAATATTTTTGACTATAATCAACCTGTAAAATACAATTTAAATTTGCCGCCTGTATCTGTTTATTTGGGGCCTCCTTTGGAAGCTAAAGAAACTCATATCCCCTTTGCGAATGATTATGAATATTCAGGCGTAATTAGGTTTTCAGATGGCGCATGGATAAGTGGTGGATCATCGCATCAGACAATGTTGACTTATGGGGCTATCCGCAAAGTAAGTGCAATGTATAATAGACACCTATCTCGAAATTTAACGGTTTCGGCAGGTACTACAATCAACAAATATGAATTATATGGTAGGCAGTACACAACCGCCAGTATAGATGCTATAGTAAATTACAAGCTAAATGAACGAATGAATATTAGCGCTTACGGACAATATTCAATACAAAGGAAAGATGGAAATTTAGGAAGTGTTTTAGGAGGACTTTATCCTGAAAATCCGGGGCAAATGTCGTATGGTTTTACTCCGACAAGTCAATTTGGGGTAAACTTTAATTATCAGGTGACAGATTGGTTGTATTTGTCTCCCGGCGTTTACAGTGCTCGATATGATTTTTTCAATAATCACTTGAACGATTATGGCTTTAACGGTAAGGCAAGGATTGAAGTAAGTGACAAGGTTAAATTTAATCTCTTCGGAAAATATTCTTTAAGAGGTTCGCAAGCTGAACAATATAGAAATGTAAATTTATTTCCTCAAAACTCATATGGTGGCTCTATGGAATATTGGTTCTCAAAAACCATTGGAGTGGAAGCCGGAATGATAAGAGAAATAAATCCTTTTACCGGAAAATGGCAAAATAAGCCATACGTAATGCCTTTAATCAATATTAAGTGAAACTGTAAATTAGTTTTTTCCTTATTGTAATTAACAGTATCAGATTCGCCTTAACGAATATGAATGAAACAAGCATTTTATTCAAAACAATACTTCAGCTTTTTTCTAATTAAAAATACCCGCATTGTTTAAAGATAAGGTTGAATTTATATTTAACGGTCGAATATATCATTGTGATGATTAAGATAAAAGATATTTCTATATTAATGTTAAAAAATACATAAAGCTATTGCTTATACTAAAAAAAAACTTTTCATTTGTATTGACTATAAATTATACTTTTAACTACAAAACAAATTTGCTTATAGAATAAACATTACTCTTTTTAAATTATAAATATAAGAGCTAATGGAAACATTAAAGATGATGACCGACGATATGTTAGTACAGTCTTATTCTATGGGTAATAATCAAGCATTCGACATTCTATTGGATAGGCACAAACAGTCGGTCTATAACTATATTTATTTTGTCGTAAGGAAAAAAGAACTTTCGGAAGATATTTTTCAAGAAACCTTTATTAAGGCTATCGTAAATATAAAACAAGGGCGTTATACCGAAAATGGTAAATTCCGTGCATGGATTTCACGTATCGCGCATAATTTGATTATAGATCATTTTCGACAGATGAAGAATGAAAACACGATATCTAAGGATGAAACTCCGGTTGACCTTCTTAATAACGTGATGTTGTGTGATGGAACTATTGAAGATAAAATGGTAAAATTACAAATCACATCAGATATCCGTAAACTAGTTTCTTTTTTGCCGGATAGTCAGCGTGAAGTTTTAGAAATGCGATATTATCAAGGACTTAGCTTTAAAGAGATTTCAGATAAGACTGGCGTTAGTATAAATACCGCGCTTGGGCGTATGCGTTACGCTATATTGAATATTCGAAAAATGGCTGAAGACAATAAAATCATACTAACACTCTAATAACTATTGAAATAAAACCAATATTCTATTTGGCAAGGTTTACTTATTAAAATATACCTTTCTTGTTTTGTGTCAATAGTGATATAGGTTTATTTGAAATATTATTGTTTTCAAACATTAAATCTGTTTAAGGAGTTGATACGCTTAATAAATATTGAGGTGTTAATTGTTTCGTCCTAAAAAATCCTTTATCTAAGTGTATCAAATATTTCATTTAATTTTCATCCGATTTAGTTACATATTATAAATATGGTAAGATGAAAATAAATGATGATAGTTTCTTATATATATAATACAACAAATATTTTAAGCGAAACTTAATCTAATTTATTTCTTTTTTAGGTGTGAAATAATATTAGTTCTGTTTCTGCCTTATGAATGAATATAAACCATCAACTTTGTTTCGCACTTTTAGTATTTTATTCTTACCATTTAATATGATTGCCCGAACATTATTTGGGAATAATGTTTTATTTTAAAGATAGATATAATTTGCCTATTGATAAAAGATAACAGTTTGTAATCCTGTAGATCGTTCAGCCGATAAACTTGTTCGATCTTACATAATAATCTGTTTCATAATTACTTAATAAGTAAATAAGGTGTTCTGATCGAAATCAACAATGCGTTTGACAATATTATTAATTTAATTTATTAGTTTTTATATATACTTTTTGACTAAAACACTCTTTTTGGCTCTTCTTGCAAAAGACATTATCTTTGCGTTAAAATAAAGATAAGTTATGGTACTAAATATACAAAACGAAACGGCTAGACTGAAAAAAGTCGTATTGGGACAACCTCACTCAATGGGACAAAATCCTAATATTGACGATACATATGATGCAAAATCTTACGAAACGGTTATAAATGGAAAATATCCGGTCGAAGAAGATATAGCATCAGAAATGTTAAGCTTTGAGAAAGTATTGAATAAATATAATGTAGAAGTTTTACGCCCCCTTATTTTGGCAAATTGTAATCAAGTGTTTGCCAGAGACGTTGCATTTGTAATTGACGATAAAATTATAACATCTAATATTATACCTGATCGTGCAGATGAACAAGAGGCTTATGCTCCAATATACAGTCAGATAGCTTTTAATAAGATATATAATTTGCCGGATAAAGCTCATGTAGAAGGCGGCGATGTCGTATTAAATGGAGATGTAGTATTTGTTGGCACGTATACTCAATCAGATTATCCTCAGAAAAAAACGGCTCGGACTAATACTTATGCCATATCGTTCTTAAAAGAGCTTTTTCCCAATAAGACCTTCATTTCCTTAGAATTGAAGAAAGATGATAAAGATCCTTTTAATGGAATTTTGCATTTGGATTGTACTTTTATGCCAGTCGGAAAGGATAAAGCGGTTGTTTATAAAGATGGTTTTTATTATGATAAAGATTATCAATTGATTGTAGACATTATGGGAAAGGATAATATATTTGAGATCAATCAGGA
>CALYRA010000093.1 GCA_945292135.1 uncultured Dysgonomonas sp. | reverse complement strand
AAAAAAGTTACAAAGATTTTTATCAAAAAGCAATTGAGCGATTAAACAACCAACTAAAACAAGAATCCGTAAAAAACAATAAAACGTCAGGAGTTCTCAAATTGTCATTAACAGCTCCAATTGCTACTACCAGCCAATTTACAATAAGTTATTACACGGCTTCCGCAAACTGGATTCCATATTATGACATCAATATTCCATCAACGGACAAACCTATTCAAATAGCTTCAAAAGCAAAAATAAAACAAACGACAGGGTTAGATTGGAACAAAATAAAATTGATTCTGTCTACCGCTACCCCTAGTAATGGCAAAATCGCCCCTTTATTTAATACTTGGTTCCTTCGTGATATAGGCCCGGTATGCGCGGCATATGAAAAACAGCTAATGGGAAATTCAAGTCAAATGGGTTATTCTTATGCGGATCAATCTCAATCTGCTATCGAAGTAACAATGCATGCTACTGAACTAAGACAAAGAGAAAAAATTAGTAATGAATCCCCTTTATATATTGTAGATGGCATACAAATGGAAGAGCAAGAATTTTCCACAATAGACCCTAATATGGTAAAAGATGTTCAGGTATTGAAAGATGCTACATCAACAGCAGCCTATGGTTCAAGAGCATCGAATGGTGTCGTAATGGTTACTTTGAAAAGCAACATGGATGATTATGTCACTTCAAATGAAAATGATTTGAATACGACCTATGATATCGAAATACCATTCTCAGTTCCCGGAAATGGTAAAGAACAAAGCTTGGATTTGAAAAACCAAGAAATCCAAGCCGCTTATAAATATTATTGCGCTCCAAAATTAGATACCGAAACTTATTTACTTGCCGAAATTTCGAATTGGGAAAAGTTAAACTTACTATCCGGAAAAGCGAACATTACTTATGATGGTACATATATAGGTGAATCTATAATCAATACAAAAAGTACGCAAAAATTGTTGACCCTGACATTAGGATCAGACAAGCGAGTTGCCGTAAAACGTGAAAAACTTCGTGATTATAGCAGTACTAAATTTTTGGGTAATGATGTCAAACAAATATTCACTTACAAACTCACAGTAAAAAATAATCAAAACAAAGCTATAAATATGGTTTTGAAAGACCAATATCCAATTTCGACTCAGAAAAATATAGAAGTTGAATTATTAACTAAAGATACGACAACGCCAACTATAAATGTAGAAGATTTGGGAGTTATCACTTGGGAAGAGACATTCCAACCCGGTGAAACCAAAGTATATCAAATTAGTTATAGCGTAAAATATCCTAAAAATATAAATTTAGGATTGTAAATAAAATACTTCCGACATAAATAATCAAGAGTACATTCTTTTAAAAGTTTGTACTCTTGTTCTTTATAAAGGTATATCTATTTGATTTTTTTATACTTTTGTGATTTATTTTATTAAATAAAAACTATTACTTGACTCAAACGTTATAATAAAAGCACCAATAGGTATAAATAATAAAAACTTATGAAAACAAAAAAAAACAAACTCACAATTTCATTACTTTGCTTCTTTCTCATAAGCATCGGAACAGTATCAGCTCAACTTAAATTCGGAGCAAAGGCAAATATAGATGTTGCCGATCACAAAATCAGTACAAAAATGCTAAACACAAAAAATCGTATGGGATTCTCAGTAGGTCCGACAATGGAAGTCGGCATCCCCGTCATTGGTTTAGGACTTGATGCTTCATTACTATATGGGTACAAAAAATTTAGTGTGGAAGAAAAAGAAAAACAAGCTGATATCTCAAATTACAGTTACATTTCAGTTCCCGTTAACTTGAAAAAGCGATTTGGACTTGTGCCGAGGGTTGTAGGGATTTTTGTTTCAGCCGGTCCATACGCAAACTTACGTTTAGGCGGTGGCAATTTAAAAATTAAAGACGAGGCTAAAAACACCTATAATAAATTCAAAGCAAAGAATTTTGAAATGGGTATTAATGCCGGATTGGGTGTTAATCTGATAAGCAAACTTGATGTAGGTATCTATTACCGTTGCAAATTGACTGATAACTATTCAGCGGACAAAGGTGATATCGGCAACCTAAAGGATAAAAATTATCAAACATGGAGCGTAGGAGCCACTTATTTTTTCTAACTTCGTGGTAAAAACGAAGAATGCTGTATGCTGATGTAATTTTACCCCTGCCCTTACAGGATACTTATACATACTCCGTTCCAAAGGACATACAAGATATTATAACAGAAGGCAGTCGCGTTATAGTTCAATTCGGACAGAAGAAACTATATACCGCGATTGTCTTGCGTGTTTATAAATCAGAAGTAAAGACAAACATCAAAGAGATTGTATCGGCGCTTGATAAATATCCAATAATCAATCGCCACCAGCTTGTGTTTTGGCAATGGACGGCTTCTTATTATCTCTGTTCGTTAGGAGATGTATACAAAGCTGCAATTCCTTCAGCTCTAAAACTTGAAAGTGAAACGTATGTAATTAAGAATCCTGAATACGCATCAGATAGTTTATTAACGATTAACGAACAAAAAATATTCAATTCATTATCATCAACAAAAGCATCAAAAATAAGTGAAATAGCGAAATCGACAAATATACAAAATCCGATTACAGCAGTTAAATCCCTTAACGAAAAAGGATGCGTATTGTTGAATGAAGATATCGGAAGCAACTACTCCCCTAAAACAACAGCAGCTGTTAAATTATTCCGGGATTTTACAGGAGAAGAAATTAATACGCAATTAGATATATTAGAAAGGCACAAAAAGCAGCAACACTTGCTATTTACCTTTTTGCGAATTTCAGAAAATAATAAAATCGTATTTAAAAAAGAATTATTAGAGCAAGCAAATGTAACTCAAGCTGTTTTGGATTCGCTCGTAAAGAAAGATATACTAACGATTTATAATCACGAGATAAATCGCATCGATTACGGGCTAAGCAATATAGACGCTGCCCATACCTTGAATATACATCAGCTAAAAGCATACGAAGAAATAAAATCAACATTTGCAGAGAAAGACGTAACCTTATTGCATGGAGTAACGGCGAGTGGTAAAACCGAAATATATATACAACTAATCAAAGATGTTATATCGCAAGGAGGTCAGGTTTTGTATCTATTGCCGGAAATAGCCCTCACAACTCAAATAACCGAACGGCTCAAATCTGTATTTGGCAACAAATTAGCTGTTTACCATTCCAAGTTTAATGAAAATGAACGCGCCGAAACGTGGAACAAATTACTTAAAAATACAGAAACTCAAGTCGTATTAGGAGCCAGATCAGCTATTTTCTTACCTTTCAACGACCTCAAATTAGTAGTCGTAGATGAAGAACACGAAAGCTCTTACAAACAACAAGATCCGGCTCCCCGCTACAATGCCCGAAATCTTTCGATGGTTTTGGCAGGTCTATATAATGCCAAAACATTGTTAGGCACAGCTACTCCTGCCATAGAAACATATTATAATGCGTTGACAGGAAAATATGGATTAGTAAAACTAACTAAACGTCATGATAATATAGCCCTTCCCGAAATTCAGGTAGTAAACACAAAAGAACTACGAAGGAAGAAATTAATGAAATCAATATTATCCCCGCCACTCATAAAAGAGATTGATGAGGCTTTAGAGAAAAAAGAACAAATCATACTTTTCCAAAATCGTAGAGGGTTTTCATCTATGATCGAATGTCGAACCTGTTCATGGACACCTCGCTGCCAACATTGCGATGTCAGCCTTACCTACCATAAGGTCAAAATGTAATGTTGTGCCATTATTGCGGCGCAACATATTCCGTTCCAAAAGTCTGTCCCGAATGTGAAACGCCGTCTCTATCTAATCTTGGATATGGAACCGAACGTGTGGAAGAGGAAGTAAAAGAACAATTTCCTACTACAAAAAGTCTTCGAATGGACTTGGATACGACTCGTGGCAAACGTGCTTACGAACGCATTATAACTGACTTTGCAAGTAACAAAGCCGGTATCTTGATTGGTACGCAAATGATTTCAAAAGGATTAGATTTTGATAATGTGAGTATTGTAGGAATACTCAACGCCGATAACATGCTTAATTATCCTGATTTTCGAGCGCACGAACGGGCTTACCAAATGATAATACAAGTCAGTGGACGCGCCGGAAGGAAAAACAAACAAGGATTAGTAGCTTTGCAAACAGGACAACCTGCCCACCCGGTTATAACATTTGCGATGAATAATGATTACGATTCATTTTTCAATACGCAACTTTCAGAAAGGCAACTTTTCCGGTATCCGCCCTTTTACAGATTGATATCAATCATTATCAGGGGAAAGCATGAACACGTAGTCGAACAGGCATCCAAACAATTCGCGCAATCTTTGCGTCAACCTTTTGGCGAACGGGTTTTAGGTCCGAGCAAACCTCCCGTATCTCGCATCCAAACGCTATTTATTCGTAAAATTATGCTAAAAATAGAACATCAAGCGTCTATAAAAAAGGTAAGTTCACTCTTATCGGCTCATCAAAAAATTGTATTTACAAATAATGATTTCAAATATATTATTATTCATTATGTTATAGACCCAATGTAATCACGTATTATATAAATGATTGACCTTTTAATCTTTTTTATTTATATAAATTGAAACGTTTTGATTAAATTTGCGGTCAGATAGGTTCATTCTTCACATTTGAAGATTGTTAGTCATCAAACCTGACTTATACAATATGACTGAAAATACTGAAAAAAAAGGAGTTAATACAAATAAAAAAGCCAAAAAGAAATCCAACAAAAAAATAAAAAGGATTGTAATTGCATTATGGGCAATTTTCTTGCTTGGAATCGCATCAATAGCCGTAATATTTCTTTTAATATCTACAGGCAAGATCGGGTATATGCCTGATATCCGCGATTTGGAAAATCCTATTGACAAATATGCCTCACAGGTCTACTCTTCCGACGGAGTACTATTAGGAACATATTCTCAAGCTAAAAATAATCGTATCTATTCAGATTTCAGTGAACTGCCTGATGTATTAGTCAAAGCGTTGGTAGCTACTGAAGATGAACGGTTTTACAACCATTCGGGCGTAGACGCTTATGCTTTGGCGCGCGTAATAGGTAAAACGCTATTTTTACAACAATCGAGCGGCGGCGGCGGCAGTACTATCACTCAGCAGCTTGCTAAACAGTTGTATTCTCCTCCGGTAAAAAATTTTAAAGACAGAGCTTTGCAGAAACCCATCGAATGGGTTATCGCAGCGCGTCTCGAAAGATATTATACAAAAGAGGAAATCATAAACCTATATCTTAGCAAATTTGACTTTTTGAATAACGCTGTCGGTATAAAATCCGCTGCGCAAGTTTATTTCAATAAACTGCCTAAAGACCTTAAAATAGAAGAAGCCGCAACGTTGGTAGGAATGTGTCAGAATCCTTCTTATTACAACCCTATACGTAAAGACAGGATTGAAAGAACCCGTATTCGCCGAAACGTCGTATTATTTCAAATGCATGAAAATGGATATCTTACACGTCAGGAATATGATTCCTTAAAACTTTTGCCACTTGTTACGGATTACCGCAAGGCAGATCACAAAGATGGTTTAGCTCCTTACATGCGCGAATATTTACGCCTGACAATGAGCGCTAAAAAACCAGATAAATCCAAATATGCCGGATGGCAGGAAGAGCAATATAAGACAGACTCGACAAATTGGGAAAATAATCCCCTGTATGGTTGGTGTAACAAAAATCAAAAACCTGATGGAAGTAACTATAATCTTGGAACGGACGGTTTAAGAATATATACAACAATTGATTCTCGTATGCAACAATACGCCGAAGAAGCTATGACCGAGCATATGAGTAAAACTGTACAGCCCGCATTTGACAGACAAAACAAAAATAGGATAAAAGTCCCATTTTCAGTAGAAGCCCGACCTCGTTACGATGATATATTGAATCGATTGATGAAACAGACGGATCGGTATAAAAACATGAAAAAGGAAGGTCGTTCCGAAGCAGAAATACTGGATAGTTTCAAAAAACCAGTTGAAATGAAGGTATTTTCATGGAAAGGAGAAATAGACACGACCATGACGCCTTTAGATTCCATTATTTATCATATATCATATTTACGTTCAGGGTTCATGGCAATGGATACTCATACAGG
>CALYRA010000092.1 GCA_945292135.1 uncultured Dysgonomonas sp. | reverse complement strand
ATGGAACGGCATAATAAACCATATTATATTCTGCCATTGCTTTTATTTCAGGATTCTTTGATTCTTTCAGACGTTTTGATTCATTATACATTCCTAAGCATAATTCACTTAATATAGGAATGAAATTATTTTGCTCAAGGCTTTTCAACGTATACGAAAAGTACATATGAAAAGCTTGTAAATAAAGGTCGGTCGTTATAAAATTGGGCAGTTGACGATAATCATTTTCTTCATACACATGGAATAATTGTAAATTTGAACCGGTAGTAATTACGAAGTTATTATCATTTAATTTTTGTTTGAAATTATCATCAATATCTACAAACTGGAAAAGGTTAACAATATTATTTACATTCCCTAAGGTTTGCCCTCCGATAGTTTTAAAATTCCTTATTTTAAGTTCTTTGATTCGACCTTCGATTTTATCTACGAAAGCTTGTTCTTCCGTCGTAAGTTTGACATCGGAATATTTTAGCGGTAAAATGTTTCCCCCTGAATCCTCTTCTTCCCACAACTTCGTTATAAGCTTTTCATACCAATTAGTATTTGCTTTAAAAAAAGCGTATAAATCCGCTTCGTTAAAGTGCATTCCATGTATAGCATATACATAATTATAAAACAACATCAATTCTTGTAATGTTAAATCATTTATATAGGTTGTGAAATCAATAGATTGAGGTAAATCCTTATTGTCTAACAGGCTGATTCCTTCTCTTGTTGAAGAATCCGTATTGGTCGTTTCCGTTGGTGAATTGTCTTTAGGTTGGTCAGATTTCTTGGAAGAATTACATCCTATGACCAACAAAAGAACCGTCATAATTAATAAAATTGAGGTTTTTTTCATCATTTGTAAAATTTATATCAGTTTTTATTTAATTCAATTTGGGCTTCGTGTAAAGGTATATTTCGTTTTAAGTATTTTGAAAATTGCAGACCAAAACCTCGCCAATAATATTCAGCGACAAGATAAGTTCCATCCTGTTCTTTTTCCAAAGTTCTGATTTTAGATTTAGGATTTTGCTCTTTCAATTTAAAATCCACCAATGGCTGAGCAACCCTCGACCCTAACCATAAAGGACGTATGTAATAATCTTTCGTTATTCTGAATATAAACAGCCGCTTATCAATTTTAGGGTCAAAACGGGTAGATTTTATTGTTCCAACCAAAATATCAGGAACACTATCATTATTGACATCCCCAAAATCGATACGATAAACAGGATATTTTAATTCCCATGTCGAATTAAGGCTATCATCGACAAAAAGCTTTAAAGAATACAATGAATCGGAGTATTGTTCCAACAAAACACTTATATTTTTGTTATCAATTTGGGTGTGAAATTCGTTGTCCCTTGATTTACACGAATCGAAATTCCCTGTAAGGATAATTGCCAATAACAAAATACAATATTGTTTCATGAATTATTTAAGTCATGGACCTTATAAAATCAAGTTGCAAGATAGTATTTTTCATAATCTTTTTGACACAATCCTGTAAATAAAATACCTGAAAACCCAATTATATCGGTTAAATAACTAATTTTGAAATCTATAAAACGATAAGATAAGATGTTTATCAAACTATATCCGGAAAATCCCAACCCCAAAGAAGTAGACAAAATAGTAAACGTACTTCAAAATGGCGGTTTAGTAATATATCCTACAGATACGGTATATGCCATTGGTTGTGATGCTCTAAATGTCAGAGCAGTGGAAGCCATCTGTAAAATGAAGGGAATAAATCCCAACAAAAGCAATTTATCTATAATATGCTATGATCTGAGCAATATTAGCGAATATGCGAAAGTGGATAATAACATATTTAAAGTTATGAAAAAAAACCTTCCGGGTCCATTTACTTTTATTCTGAATACCACGTCAAACCTTCCTAAAATATATAAGAATAAAAAAACAGTAGGTATACGTATCCCTGATAATAATATAATTCGCGAATTAGTGCGAGTACTTGGCAATCCAATATTAACCACATCAGTCAAAGATGATGATGAAATAATAGAATATACTACAGACCCTGAATTGATTTACGAAAAGTATGAAAATCAGGTTGATGTAGTTATTGATGGTGGTTATGGAGGTTTGGACGGATCTACAATTGTAGATTGTACAATGGGTGAACCTGAAATCATAAGACAAGGTAAAGGTGAGTTAATTTTGTAAACAAGAAGTGTAATAAATATTAAATAATTATATTTGCTAATTGTAAGCAAATTCAGCTTTACATTCTCTTAGAGAAATTTATTAATCAAAATTCAAAACTTATGAAAGCAAAATCCTATTTTTTTCTTTCCATATTTTCAATAATCTTATTATTATCTTCATGTGATGACAATGATGATAATCGCAGAAAACCTGATGAAAAAACAGAATCAGAAAATGAATGGATATATAAGCAGATGAAAGGCTTATATTTATGGGATGTCCCTAGTAAACCGAATTTTAATCAGGATCCTAAAGCTTTTTTTGAAAGCTTATTATATGAAAGACATAAAATAAATGGAGACCGATTTTCTTATATTGTAGAAAAAGAAAATAGTAAAGCAAAATCAGGTGCGATTTCACAAAAATTAGGTTTTGATATTCAGACAATACTATATTACAAAGAAAGAAAAAGCGGACCTTCTCCCAGCGTTGGTTTTTTTGTGCTTAATGTTAGAGAAAACACAGATGCTAAAGCCAAAGGACTCAAAAGAGGAAATATAATTTATGCGGTAAATGATAATCAGATAAATTATGATAATTATCAGGATATGGAGTATTATCTGGAAACTGCGAGTAGCGCTTCTTTATCTTTTTACGATGAAAACGGGCTTGAAAAGACAATTTCAGACATAAAAGGAAACTTCTCCGGAGATATGGAAAATCCCATTTGGCTTAGTAAAATAGTAGAAGATGGAATAGGATATATTGTTTATAATCAATTTGAAAAAGGGAATAATAATGAATATGATATTGAATTGGTAAAAACGATAGAAACGCTAGTGAATAATAAGGGCGCGAAAAATTTGGTTATAGATCTTCGTTACAATCCCGGAGGATATCTTATATCTGCAACACATTTAGCCAGCGCTTTAGTACCCAATAGAAATACAAGTGATATATTTTTAAAATATAATTATAATTCTTCTCGACATGATTCATTAAGTAGCCTTCATGGAAATTACATCAATTTTTTGGATCATGTATATAATACAGGACAAGCGATACCAAAAACAAACCTTAACAGTCTTTATATTCTGACAAGCGAAAATACCGCATCTGCCAGTGAAGCGATAATTAGTGGTCTTAAGCCATATATGGGTGACAAATTGAAACAAGTTGGTATGACCACAATGGGTAAAGATAAAGGTTCATGGGCTGTAGAAGTTTCGAACTTTAACCATGTATTACATCCTATGATTATGCGAATATCGAACAAAAATAACAACTCCGAATATGGAGGTAATTATGAAAACGGAATAAGTCCTGCTTCAAACCTAAATGTTAATGACTGGGAAGGGGTCTATGAAATAGTTATTGCGAAAAATAAATATGGAACAATATATTATTGCCCGCTCATAAGCGAATGGAAAGGGAGTATGAAAGAACTTGGAGATAAAGAAGAAACCTTACTTGCGACAGCAATAGCGGATATAAAAGGCGAAAAAAGGAATACGAAATTCAAATCATACGAAACTAAGATTATCTCGGCTAAAGTTCCTGTCATAGAGAGGTCAAGAAAACCCATAATGATTGTTGAACCAATAATATCCGAATAAGTTAAAACTCATAAATATTATAAATTCTGATGAAAGTAATGAAATTTGGCGGAGCATCAATGGGTTCCGCAAATGCTATATTGAATGTAAAACAGATTGTTAATTCAATAAATGATCCGGCAGTTGTTGTCGTATCAGCATTCAAGGGAGTCACAGATAAATTAATAATTACGTCAGAATTAGCTGCGGCTGGAGAAATTAGTTACGGAGATCAATTTGAGGATATTATAAGTCAGCATAATGATATTATAGAAAATTTGAACTTTGATCCTTTGATTAAGGACAAAGTTCGATCTGACATTGGATTCTTAATAGATGAGCTGAGTAATATATTTAAAGGAGTTTACTTGATAAATGATCTTTCTCCTAAAACATCCGATAAAATCGTTAGTTACGGCGAACGATTATCAGCGATAATATTCAGTTACCTGTTTCCCGACTTCGATCTATTAGATTCTACAAAACTGATAAAAACGACTAAAACATTAAATACCCATACACCCGATATAGAGTTAAGCAGTCGGTTGATTCAACAAGCTTTTGAAAAATCAGATAAAAAAATCTTAGTATCCGGTTTTATATCTAGTTGCAAAGAAACAGGAGAACTTACCAATCTTGGACGCGGCGGATCGGATTATACCGCGGCAATCTTCGCTTCAGCACTAGGAGCCTCTATTTTGGAAATGTGGACGGATATTAATGGTTTCATGTCCGCCGATCCCAATATGATAAACAGTGCCCATGTAATAGGACATTTGACATATACCGAAGCAACAGAATTATGCAACTTTGGCGCAAAAATTATATATCCGCCGACACTATTTCCCGTTTATCACAAAAATATTCCCATTCGGATAAGAAATACATTTAATCCGAATTCACCGGGAACTTATATATCACACGAAGAAGATTCGAACAAAGGAAAAGCCCTGATAAAAGGTATCTCTTCGATTAATGACACATGCTTGATTACGGTACTTGGACTTGGTATGGTCGGAGTAATCGGAGTCAATTTCCGAATATTTCGCACTTTAGCAAAAAATGGTATCAGCGTATTTTTAGTATCACAAGCATCGTCCGAAAATAGTACATCCATCGGAGTTCGTTCGGTAGATGCCGAATTAGCCGTAAAAGTACTAGAAGAAGAATTTGCGCACGAAATAGAATTAGGACGTATAAACCGCGTGCAATTGGAAACGGATTTAGCAACAGTAGCAATCGTAGGCGAAAACATGAAATATACGCCCGGTATCGCGGGAAAATTGTTCGAAACACTCGGTAAAAGCGGTATCAGCGTCATAGCCTGCGCTCAGGGAGCATCCGAAGTAAATATTTCATTTGTAATACGCAACAAATATCTTCGCAAAGCGATAAATTCAATACATGATTCATTCTTTCTTTCCGAATACAAGGCGTTAAACCTTTTTATCGTTGGAATCGGCACAGTCGGAAGTAATCTGATTGAACAAATCAAGCGGCAGCAACCTAAATTAATGGAACAATATTCGTTACAATTAAATGTTGTTGGCATTGCGAGAGGAAGCAAAGCGTTATTCTGCCGCGAAGGAATAGAATTGGATAATTACAAAGAAGAATTAGAAAACAAAGGGATTCAGAGTTCGCCCGAAATATTATGCGATAATATAATCGGAATGAATATATTTAATGCAGTATTTGTTGATTGTACGGCCAGTGAATCCATCCCCAGTATATATCAGGAATTACTTTCTCATAACATATCCGTTGTTACAGCCAACAAAATAGCGGCATCCTCTTCATACGAAGGTTATATCAACTTGAAGAATACAGCTCGCGAACGTAATATAAAATTCCTATTTGAAACAAATGTCGGGGCAGGGCTTCCAATTATAAACACGATGAATTCGCTAATCAATTCAGGCGATAAAATCGTAAAAATAGAAGCAGTATTATCAGGAACCCTCAACTTTATATTTAATACGCTGAGTGAAGAAATAACATTCAGCGAAGCCATCAGACAAGCTAAAGAAAAAGGATACTCCGAACCCGATCCCCGTGTAGATCTTAGTGGAACAGATGTTATCCGGAAATTAGTGATTTTAACGCGTGAAGCAGGTTATAAAATTGAACAAAAAGATGTCGCTAAAAATCTTTTTATTCCGCAAAAATACTTTGATGGGACGCTTGAAGAATTTTGGGAAACTATCGATCAAATGGATAAATCATTTGAAGAAAGACGCAAAAAGCTGGAAGCCGAGCATAAACACCTTCGTTTTGTCGCCAAATATGAGGATAATAAATGCGAAGTCGGTTTGCAGGAAGTAGGGCAAAACCATCCTTTTTATGATTTGGAAGGAAGCAATAATATAATCCAGATAACGACAGAACGATATAATGAATATCCAATGATTATTAAATTAT
>CALYRA010000091.1 GCA_945292135.1 uncultured Dysgonomonas sp. | reverse complement strand
GCATTTTACTTGTGTCGATGACTGGTTATTCACAAGGATCGCAAGATTATGAGATCGTTAAAAATAACAATGGTCCAACATTAGGTTATTCGCCAAAATCAAAAATTAAAATACTTACAGTGGATGGTCTGAAATTCAAAGACCTAAATAGAAATGGTAAACTAGATAAATATGAAGATTGGCGTTTACCGGTTGATGAACGTGCTAAGGATTTAGCGAAAAAAATGACAATAGAACAAATTGCAGGACTTATGCTGTACAGTGGTCATCAAGCCATACCCGCTAATGAAAGAGGATTTGCCAGTGATACTTATGACGGTAAAGTATTTAGTCAAAGCGGAGCTAATCCTTGGGATTTGTCAGACGCGCAAAAAAGATTCTTAAAAGACGATAATTTACGCCATGTACTATTAGTAGGAGTCCAAAGTTCTGAAGTAGCTGCAAAATGGAACAACACAATGCAAGCTTATGTAGAAAGTATTGGTTTGGGGATTCCTGCAAATAACAGTTCTGACCCGCGTCATTCAGGACAAGTAACAGGAAGTACAAAAGCGGAATTCAACGCAGGAGCAGGCGGCGAAATCTCAGTTTGGCCTGATGGACTTGGAATGGCTGCAACTTTTGATCCGGCTTTAGTTAAACAATTTGGAGAAATAGCTGCGCAAGAATATAGAGCATTAGGTATCGCAACCGCACTTTCCCCTCAAATTGATTTAGGAACTGAGCCACGTTGGTATCGTATATCAATGACGTTTGGTGAAAGTCCGGCATTAGCTACCGATATGGCAAGAGCATATATCGATGGCTTCCAGACATCTACAGGCAAAGATGAGATAAAAGATGGTTGGGGTTATAAAAGTGTGAACGCAATGGTAAAACATTGGCCAAGTGGAGGTCCCGAAGAAGGTGGACGAGATGGACACTGGGCTTTTGGTAAATTTGCCGTATATCCGGGCAACAATTTTGAAACACATTTGAAACCCTTTACAGAAGGAGCCTTTAAGTTGGAAGGAAAAACGCAAATGGCTTCAGCATTGATGCCATATTATACAATCTCCTATAACCAATCTAAAGATGGAAGTAATAGAGGAAATGTTTTTAATAAGTACATTATAACAGATCTACTTAGAGAAAAATATAAATTTGATGGCGTAGTTTGTACAGATTGGAGCGTAACAAAAGATGAAGGAGAAACACCCGATGTATTCAAGGGCAAACCTTGGGGCGTAGAAGCGTTAAGCGTAGCGCAAAGACACTATGTCGCTTTAATGGCGGGAGCAGACCAATATGGAGGTAACAGCGAGATCGCGCCTATTTTGGAAGCATATCAAATGGGTGTAAAGGAAATTGGTAAAAAGGCGATTCGCGAGCGTTTCGAGCAATCAGCAGTACGTCTGTTAAAGAATATCTTTAGAGTTGGACTATTTGAAAATCCATACCTTGATCCACAAGAAAGTTCTAAAATTGTAGGTAACCCTGATTTCATGAAAGCAGGTTATACAGCTCAATTAAAATCAATAGTAATGTTGAAAAATAAGAGCAACGTAATGCCGATAGCGGAAAGAAAGACAGTTTTTATTCCTAAAATATATATGCCTTCAACTAAGAGCTGGTGGGGAGACTGGTCAGAACCAAATTTAGTATATCCGGTAGATTTGGAAATGGTTAAGAAATATTATAATGTAACTACAGATCCAAGTAAAGCTGATTTCGCATTGGTATTCATATCAAGCCCATACTTAAATAATGATGGCGGAGGCTATGATATAAATGACCGTAAAGCAGGTGGAAACGGATATATGCCTATTTCATTACAATATAATACTTATACAGCTACAGAGGCTCGCGAACATAGTATTGCAGCGGGCGATCCGGTTATAGACCCTACTATTACAGACCGGTCTTATAAAGGAAAAACAGTTACTCCTTCAAATTCATCAGATTTGCAAACAGTACTTACTACCAAAAAAATGTTGGGAGACAAACCGGTTATAGTAGTAGTAAATGTAGCGCGTCCATTAGTATTTAACGAATTTGAATCACAAGTTGATGGAATAATAGCACGCTTTAGCGTGAGTGAACAAGCTGTTTTAGATATTATTTCAGGCAAGTACGAACCATCAGGGTTGCTTCCTGTGCAAATGCCGGCTAATATGGCTACAGTAGAAAAACAAAAAGAAGATGTTCCTTTCGATATGGAATGTCATAAAGATACAGAAGGTCATCTATATAACTTTGGATACGGTCTTAACTGGTCAGGAGTAATAAATGATGCCCGTACGGCTAAATATGGAATTAAATAATACTGACACACAAATAAAAATCATATGAAAAATAATTTAAAGAAATATAGTTTATTATTTGTGTTTATTGCAAGCACAATTGGAGGATCATTGTCGGCGCAGAAAAAAGATGTTCCGGATTCAGTGAAAGTAAAAGAAGGAGATCGTAACGTCATGCTCAACGCTTCAAATAATACAGGTCCGCGTGATGTAAATATAGGTTTGCCTGCAAGTGTTGGAGGAACAACCGTATTAGAGAATGGACTTCCGGTAGTATATTTTTTCTGGCCCGAATTGCCTACCAGAGCATGGAGAATGGATGCGACAACAAATAAAGTTAAGTTATATGATTTAGGACAAACAGCTATAAATATAGGTGATGTCGGATTTTCAGTTGGAACTTATAACAATTTTGGATCAGATAAATTTCAAGGTAATGGAAGTTTGAATTCCAATCACTTTGGACTGATAAGAGGAGATATTAATATTAGTAGTCCAATTGGAAAGAATGGATTGAAATTTACAGCCGGAGCTTATGTTAGCTTTGATCCGGGAACATTTGATGCGAAAGGATTAAGTAACTATTATTCTGATAAAACTCAGCTATATAAATTCGGTTTAACTCAAGATTATAAATTGGAAGGATTGACGGGATCAATAACAGCTTTCTATAAGTATGCAAACGTTGAGGGTTTACGCCAATCATATGCACCATTCATATATAAGAAAGATGGAAAAGTTAAAGAATTGAGCGGATTTAAAATGGGTAGTGATTCTTATTATGAAACTTCCGGAAAAATCACTCTTCAAGATGCGTTTACAGGAAAATTTGTTGAGCGTGATATCTTAAAAGATTACGGATCAGAATCGCATACTTTGGATTTAATCTGGAAAAATAAGTTGGATAATGGTTTGGAAATTAATTTTATAGGTCGTTATCATAAAGCCAAAACTGGAAACTTCTTACCTTTAATGACAGGAGTGTTTGATCCTAATGATGAAAAAAACGAAAAAGGTGAAAGGAACACTAGATATACCTATGAAGACGGAACGGCTTATAACGGAGATCATTACCAAGGCGTATTGATTTTAGCTTCTAAGAGAACTCCAATACAATCTTTTACTTCTACATTAGAAATTAAGAAAATTTCAGGGAATCATGATTGGACTCTTGGTTTGAATCAATGGAATTATAATATTGATAAATTTGCATCAGAAGGTGTTACATACAATCAGGAAGTTAAAGCAGATCCTAAAAAATTAATCAGATATAAATATAATGACGACAACCATATATGGGAAAAAGAAGCCAATGAATATGGAAATGTGTTTAGTAGTTTAGAATATCACAATGGTTCTGAAAACAAAACAGCGGTATTTTTCGTAGACAAATGGAAAGTTACCAATTTACTGGATTTAAATCTTGGCGCGCGTCTTGAGTATCAAACATTGAATGGAGATTATCAAGATAGAAACGCTATTGATCCTTTAACAAATAAAGAATATACGCATTTGAATGGACCTAAAACAGCAATCAACAAAAGTTGGTGGAATAAAGCATTTATGATCAGTGGCGTATATAAAATGACACGTAAATTTGGAGTATTAGCTGAAGCGACTTATAATGAACAAGGGGGACATTTAGAGAATTATAGTATTGGTAATGATCCCCATATAAAGAAATCAAAAATTCCTGAAGGTGGATTCGGAGTCTACTTCAATCATTTATCGCCGGGAGCTTCATTTTTACCATCATTAAGTTTAGTGTCAAAAGCAACATATATAAAACGTGACGAATATCGCTCAACAGTAAACTTCTCAAACCCAAAAACAGGAGAGGTAAAAAGGGAAACTACCAGTTACGATATACAAACTATTGGCTGGACTACCGACGTAGTAGCCACACTATTTAAAGGATTTGATTTACACATGTTGTTAACAATACAATCGCCTAAATATAAGAATTTTTCAGGTAAAGTTGCTTGGAAGCCTATACCAGGCGAAACAGGTGAAACTACGTATACTGACTATGATTTTAGTGACAAGGTAGTGACAGGCGTGTCGAAAGTATTGATCGAAATTGATCCAAGTTATACATGGAAGGATTTAAGGGTATGGGCTAGCGCTCGTTATTTCAGTAAACAATATATCAATAAGCCAAATACATTGGAATTGGAAGGACACTGGGAAACTTTCGCGGGAGCCAGCTACAAAATCAATAAATATTTGGATGCTAACGTATCATTCGTAAACTTGTTGAATCAAAGAGGTGCATCGGGTTCAATTCCTGATGGAGATTTACTACTTACAAATGAAGATGCGAAGAAAAAAGAAGGCACGATTATGTCGGGTACTTATATTCGTCCATTTACTGTCGAATTTGGTGTAAAATATAGATTTTAATTCTAGGTTTAGTTAATAAAGAGTGTTGGTATAGGTTGTTAAGATTAATTTCTTAACAACCTATATTTCTTCGTAAAATAGCTATTCAACAATATTTGATAATATTTAGCCAATTATCTATGATTAAATTGCCTTAGCGAGGTCAATAAATATAGAATAAATTTTACGCGGTAAAAATCAAAAACTTTAAGGCTTCCTGATTAAAATATTCATATGATTTGCTTATTTTTAATCTCCAAAAATTGAGAAATGAATGCAAAGCTTAAAGGCGCTTTATGCGGTATTATTTCAGCGATAAGTTATGGGACGAACCCTCTGGGAGCGTTGTTTTTATATAAAGAGGAGATAAATACCAATTCTGTATTGTTTTATAGGTTTTTTATTGCGGCAATAATTTTAGCATTTTTGATGCTTATTCAAAAGAAATCTTTCAGTATTACAAAGAAAGAATTTTTGATATTAGGAGTTTTAGGTATTCTTTTTGGTATTTCTTCTCTAAGTTTATTCACAAGTTTTCGATATATGGATGCTGGCATAGCGTCAACGCTTTTGTTTGTTTATCCGGTGATGGTCACAATTATTATGGCAGTCTTCTTTAAAGAAAAAATAACTTTTATTACTGTCCTATCTATTCTATTAGCATTAACAGGAATTGCTATGTTATACAAAAATGATGGGAATAATACGTTAAATACAATAGGAGTCGTATTAGTAATGTTGTCATCTTTGGCTTATGCTGTATATATAATTGTAGTAAATAAATCATCTTTGATGATGTCGTCAGTAAAGCTGACATTTTATGTTTTGGTTTTCTGTATGTTAACGATTGTAGCCCATTCATTTAGCGCTAAAGCGAACCATATACAAATACTCACAACATCGACGAGCTGGATGTGGGCAGTTATGTTAGCATTGGTACCCACTATTATATCTCTAATAATGATGGTTCAAGCCGTACATAACATCGGTTCTACTCCGACAGCTATCATGGGCGCATTAGAACCCCTTACGGCAGTGATTATAGGTATTACCATTTTCGATGAAATGTTTACAGTGCGTTTAGGAACAGGGATAATAATGATATTAATCGCTGTAATACTTATTATAATTGGTAAGTCTTCTAAACCAAAATTATTTATTTCGACGATGGATAATGCCAAGCGGGTTTTAAAAAAATATTTTAAATGGAAATAGTTTTTTTGAATACACAAACATTTAAAATTTCAACGAATAGTTTTTCTGTTTATATATAAATTAAGTGTTATATCATGGAAAGTTCCTACGCAAATCTCTTAAAAGATCGGGATATAAAACCAACCGCTATTCGAATATTGCTTCTGAAAACTATGATTGAATTTGGTAGGGCATTTAGTTTATCAGATTTAGAAACTCAACTTGATACAATAGATAAATCTACAATATCAAGAACAATACATTTATTTCATGAGCATCAATTGATACACAGTTTCGATGATGGTTCAGGATCTGTAAAA
>CALYRA010000090.1 GCA_945292135.1 uncultured Dysgonomonas sp. | reverse complement strand
AAAATTCAACGCCCAAGGACAATTCAAAATTGCCCAATTCACAGATATACATTGGGATAACAATTCGGAAAATTGCCCTAAAGTCATAGCTTCGATCAAGCATATTTTGGAAACGGAAAAACCCGATGTCGCCATTCTTACGGGTGACGTTGTCACTGTCGCACCTGTGGTTGAAGGCTGGTTCGCTATCGCTAAAATATTTGAAGAAGCCAAAACTCCTTGGGCTGTAATTCTCGGAAATCATGACGCTGAACCGGGCATTACCCGCTCCGCAATTTTTGATACGATTGCGAACTTACCTTATTTTATTGGCGAAAGAGGTCCTAAAGAACTATATGGAGCGGGCAATTATGCTTTGCCTGTTTATGATAATAAAGGGGAGAAAATCAAATCGGTATTGTATTGTATAGATAGTAATGATTATTCGCCGAATCGTAATTTCGGACATTACGACTGGATACATTTCAATCAAATAGAATGGTACAGAAATACGAGTAGGGATTATACTTCGCTCAATGGTGGAACGCCTATTCCATCCCTCGCTTTTATGCATATTCCTGTACAGGAATACAATAATATTGTAGGCAGGCAAACAACTGTTGGTATCAAGGGTGAAGATGTCGCATGCTCCAATATCAATTCAGGATTTTTCGCATCCCTTCTCGAAGTAGGCGACGTTATAGGCGTATTCTCAGGACATGATCATGATAATGACTATATAGGTATTGAAAAAGGAATTGCCTTGGCTTACGGTCGCCGATCAGGTTTGGATACTTATGGTGATTTGGAAATAGGCGGTCGCATCATATTACTTTATGAAGGAAAACATAAATTCGATACATGGATACAAACTCAAAGTAAAGGCGCGGATACATATTATTATTATCCTGCGGGCGTTTCATCGGTTGATGAAAAGAATATGTCAGTATTGCCTAAAACCAGATTCGAAGAAGAACCCGACAAACAAGGCGTATCTTATAAATATTATAAAGGCAAATTTGATAATGTTGCGGATATGTCCAAAGATAGACCATTAAGAACAGGGTATTTAAAGAATTTCGACACTCCCGAAGAGCTGGTCGGCAATTTTACGGGATTCGAATATAACGCATGGATAAAGATCCCTGAAACCGGAGTTTATAATTTTTATACGATCTCGGATGACGGATCGGTTTTATATATTGACGAACAGAAAATAGTGGACAACGACGGTTTACATGTCGATCAACGCAAAGAAGGAAAAGTTTATCTTGAAGCAGGATTTCACAAATTAAAATTACTATATTTTATAAGTTATGTGGGTTTAAAGCTTGAAGTTGGCTATGTATCGAAAAATATTCCTGAAACGAAATTGCCTGACAATATCTTGTTTTTAAGATAAATATCAAAACAAAGATACTATTATGAATAAGTTTTCAACCTTGCTGTTGGCGTTTGGCTTTATGCTATCATCCGGTCTTTTTGCTCAAGGAGAAACGGAAGCCGTAACGAAGTATAATCTTCCTTACAAAAACACATATATCAAAGAAGCGTTAGTCGCCGAAAATGAATATCGCGTAGCTAAACCCGAACGTATCGCTGTCAAAAGTTTCGATGAGGCAAAAAAGATACTTCCAAACCCGATTTGGACAGGTCACGAAAAAGAAATCGAAATGTATTGGCGCGCATGGCAAATTGCAATCGGTAATATACGTCAACCGCTCGAAGGGTCGGGATTCGTTTCGCCCTATCTCGATACTGCCTACAACGGAAATATATTTATGTGGGATGATGCTTTCATGATGATGTTTGCCCGCTACGGATTCCATTTTTTCCCGTTTCAAAGGACATTGGACAATTTCTATGCGAAACAACATCCCGACGGCTTTATTTGCCGGGAGATAAAAAGGGATGGTTCGGACTGTTTCGAACGTTATGACCCGACAAGTACTGGTCCAAACCTCTTGCCTTGGGCGGAAATATTGTATTATAAACAGTATGGAGACAACGAACGCTTGCATAAAATTTTTCCTGTGTTGTGCGCTTATTATAAATGGCTTAAATTGAATCGTACTTGGCAAAACGGGACTTATTGGTCGAGTGGCTGGGGAACGGGTATGGATAATATGCCGCGCGTAAAACCCGAATATAATATGATTTACAGCAACGGTCATATGGTGTGGCTGGACGCAAACTTACAGCAAATTTTCACTGCGGGTTTGCTTTTGGAAATGGGGTTCTATCTGGAACGCTGGCAGGAGATAGAAAGCTTTGAAGATGAAATCAGGACTTTATCTCAATATGTTCGTGAAAATCTTTGGGATGAAAAGACCGGATTTCTTTACGATCAGTATGCCGATGGAAGCCTTTCCACGACCAAGGGAATTATTGCTTATTGGGCGTTATTGTCTGATGTACTGACTAAAGAACAGACTGACAGACTGGTAAATGAGCTTAAAAACTCTGAAACTTTTAATCGTCCGCATCGTGTGCCGTCACTTTCTGCGGACAATCCTAAATACAATCCTAATGGACGATACTGGCAAGGCGGCGTTTGGCCGGGAGCAAATTATATGGTGATTACGGGTTTGACAAACAAGGGTTATACGGACTTGGCTAAAGAAATCGCTATTAATCATTACAACTGCGTATTTGAAGTGTATAAAAATACAGGCACTTTTTGGGAATACTATGCTCCGGAGGTTGCCGAACCGGGTTTTATGGCTCGCGACGAATTTGTTGGTTGGGGAGGCTTACCTCCAATAGCGGTATTTATAGAATATATATTAGGTATTCGCTCCGATTTTTCTAAAAAAACCGTAACATGGGACATCGTTCAAACGGAGGCTCATGGCATAGATCGTTATCCATTCGGGTCGGAAGGTATCGTCTCGTTCAAAGTGAACAAACGCCGTACGGCTGACGAAGTTCCCCAAATAACCATAGAATCAGATATTCCTTTCAAGTTGAATATATTATGGGGAAATGGAAAAAGTAAAACTGTTGATGTAAAAGCAGGAAAACAGATAATCTGAAAATTATGAGAATTGGTATAGACATTGGCGGAACAAATATCCGTATGGCTTTGGTTGATAATGGGAAAATCGCAAAAAGAATATCTGAACCTTGTAAAGCTGACCAACGGGAAGAAATTGTCATAGAACACTTGAAAGGGATGTTAAAACAAATCTTTTTACCGTCAGTGGAAAGTATAGGGATAGGTGTACCTTCAGTCGTTGACGCTGAGTTGGGCATTGTATATGATGTCATGAATATTCCTTCTTGGAAAGAGGTTCATTTGAAAGAAATTTTAGAAAAAGAATTCAAAATTCCCGTTCATGTGAATAATGATTGCAATTGTTTTGTATATGGCGAACATTGTTTCGGCAAATGCAATCAATTTAAAGATACTTTAGGCATTACGCTCGGCACGGGTCTTGGGTGCGCAATCATTATCAATAACGTGTTATATAACGGTAGCAATACCGGCGCGGGAGAAATATGCGATATTCCATACTTGAAGCATAATTATGAATATTATTGCAGTACTCCGTTTTTTGTCAAAGAAAATAATACTAACGCCAAAGAGCTGTTTGAAAAAGCTTGTCGAGACGATACTCAAGCTTTAAATTTATGGAACGAATTTGGATCGCATGTTGGCAATATGATTAAAATGGTCTTATATGCTTACGATCCTCAATGTATAGTTATGGGCGGTAGTATTGTCAAAGCGTACCTTTTCTTCGAAAAAGCGATGCGAAAATCTTTGGAAACATTCGCCTATCCTAAAACTATTCGGAAGATCAAAATTTTCTGTTCCGAAGTAGAAGACGCTGCTCTGCTTGGAGCGGCAATGTTGGGATAATTATTTTTCACTTAATAAGAATAACCCTTCTAAGTTTTTCCAAAGAGGTGTAATATACATCTTCTTTTCGATGGAAGATTTTTGAAGGGTATTATTCTTTATGGGATATTAGTCTATACCTTGTATCTGGTTTCACAATCTTTTGTTAGTCCTAATTTTTTGACAGAATATGTCGATATTTCTCATTTATCGGCTCGGACATTTTTTATAGCGTTTCGGACTCATGCCAAACGTCTTCATATCCTTTATTATCTATTATAAAATTGAAACCGCGATCTAACGCCAAATATTGTTCTACTTGCGGCAATATTTCTTTTAAATGGTTTAGAGATATGGGTTCGTAAAAATCATCCCTTTCCTCAAATTCTCCACAATAGATATACCATTCCACTTCATCATCATCATCTATCCGCGAGCCGTAAATGGGTTGTGTACCTACCGTACTCAAAGCGACTGCGATTTTGGCATCTTCATTTAAGGGCGTAAAATCTGAATTGTATTTCTTACAAATATTTTTTTGTTCATCTCTTTTATTCATACTTATCAATTTCTTATCTTTAATTCTAATCGGCGCGAAAAAAACACATAAAGATATTAAAATCATAACTTGAGCCTAATTTTTGTATTTTTTATTTTCTACAAAACATATTCGCGAACAAGAATTGTCGTCTTTCCAACATTCTTTGTGAAATAAATAATAAAAGGCTCTGCTATATATTTATCGCGGTTTGACGCCTGATTCTCTTATTTTATTTTGATCGTAATAAACGAAAATTGCCGCGAACTATTTAATTCTTTGAGTATTTTATGTTATTTTTGAATTTAATTCACATCTTATATTATTAAGCAATAAGGATAGTTGGTTATGTATAAGTAATAACTAAAAATTAAAAACTTTATTTATTAAAAATGTATTTTCATTTCTTTTATTTATATGAGCAATTATTTACGAGTTCTTTTTTTCGGTGTATGAATATTAAATAGGCGGGAACTTTGTTGACGCTCAAACCTAAATTTGAACCTGTATAACTCATATTGAGAAATATTTTATACAATTAGAATCAATATCAATCGCAACTAAAAAATAATTATGAACGACATTAAATTACTAAACAGAGCAGCGAACAACATCCGTATTCTGGCGGCTTCGATGGTCGAAAAAGCAAAGTCGGGACATCCGGGTGGCGCTATGGGCGGCGCTGACTTTATCAATGTGCTTTTCAGTGAGTTTATTGTATATGATCCACAAAATCCCGAATGGGAAGGACGCGACCGTTTCTTCCTCGATCCGGGACATATGTCGCCGATGTTATATTCGACTTTGGCTTTAACGGGTAAATATTCAATGGATGATTTGAAAGAGTTTCGTCAATGGGATAGCGTGACGCCGGGACATCCTGAAAGAGATTTGAAACGCGGTATCGAAAATACTTCGGGTCCTTTGGGACAAGGGCATACTTTCGCCGTAGGCGCGGCTATTGCGGCTAAGTTCTTGAAACATCGTTTTGGAGAGAGAATGAACCAGACAATCTATGCCTTTATCTCTGACGGCGGTATTCAAGAAGAGATTTCCCAAGGCGCAGGTCGTACGGCGGGACATTTGGGTTTGGATAATTTAATTATGTTTTACGATTCGAATGGCATACAGCTTTCGACCAAAACATCCGCTGTTTCGGAAGAAGATGTTGCGGCAAAATATAAGGCTTGGGGATGGCATGTGATTACTATTAACGGCAACGACGCTACTGAAATCCGCGCAGCCTTGACTGAAGCTAAGCTTGAAATGAATAAACCTACTCTTATTATTGGTAAGACAATAATGGGTAAAGGCACAGTAAAAGCTGACGGCAGCAGTTTCGAGAATGAAACTGAAACTCACGGACAACCTCTTAGCGCTGCCGGCGCTTCCTTTGATAAAACAATTGAAAATTTGGGTGGCGATCCTAAAAATCCGTTTGTTATCTTCGATGAAGTTAAGGAGTTATACGCAAAACGCGAGGCTGAATTAAAGGAAATTGTCGCTAAGAAATTAGGCGAGAAAGAGACTTGGGCTAAGTCTAATCCCGAATTAGCGGCAAAATTGAATAAATGGTTTGCCGGAGAGATTACTCCTATCAATTGGGATGCTATCGAACAAAAACCGAATCAGGCTACCCGCGCGGCTTCCGCAACTGTTTTGGGCACATTGGCGACGCATGTCGAAAACATGATTGTTGCTTCCGCCGATTTGTCAAATTCTGATAAAACGGATGGTTTCTTGAAAAAGACGCATGCTATGGTAAAGGGTAATTTTTCGGGAGCGTTCCTTCAAGCGGGGGTTTCTGAACTTACTATGGC
>CALYRA010000089.1 GCA_945292135.1 uncultured Dysgonomonas sp. | reverse complement strand
AACCAAAACATTATCTACATTCCTTACTTCGACATTTTCTTTGATTATTACATCCGGGCTAAGGTATAATGTCAATCCGACTATCAACCCCAAACCGATTTGAGCGACCACTTTAAATTTACCTCGCAATCCCTCTTTATCTTTTTTGAAAACTTTGATATAATCGTCCATAAATCCCAATGTTCCCAACCAAACAGTCGTGATAAGCATCAGGATAATGTAAATATTCTCAAGTTGAGCACAAAGTAAAACAGGAATAAGTATGGATATGATAATAATGATTCCTCCCATCGTAGGAGTACCTTTTTTACTCATTTGACCTTCAAGTCCTAAGTCGCGAATCGTTTCGCCGATTTGGAGTTTTTGCAGTTTGTTGATGATACGCCTACCTATAATCGTAGATATAAGTAAGGACAAGATGACTGCGATTGCTGATCGAAATGATACATATTTAAATAATCCTGCTCCGGGAAAATCCAATTTATCCAAAAAACTAAATAGATAGTATAACATCCTTTCTCTTTCTTAAATTTATTTTCCAAAAATTTCATTCACAATCTCGCAATCATCGAAGTGATGTTTTACCCCTTTAATGTCTTGATAATCTTCGTGTCCTTTACCTGCAATAAGGATGACATCTCCTTTTTTTGCCAATCTGCAAGCTGTTTTTATAGCTTGTTTCCTGTCTACAATTGAAAGCGTTTTCTTCATTTGTTCTCCGTTTAAACCATCTTCCATATCATTGATAATGGCTTGTGGTTCTTCGTAACGAGGATTGTCTGAGGTCAAAATAACTTGATCGCTCAATTTCACGGCTTCACGTGCCATAATAGGACGTTTTGTTTTATCCCTGTTTCCTCCGCATCCGACAACTGTGATAACTTGTCCCTGTCCATCCAACACTTCGTGTATCGCTTCCAATACATTCGTAAGGGCGTCAGGCGTATGGGCGTAATCTACAATTGCTGTATATCCTTCGGCTGAACGCATCGTCTGGAATCGTCCCGAAACGGGTTTTAATGTACTCAGTATGACTAATATTTGTTCCGGATTTTGTCCAAGTAAATTTGCCGCTCCATAGACAGCCAATATGTTGTAAACATTGAATACCCCTACAAACTGTATTTGTACTTCCTTATTATTTATTTCGATGGCTGTACCGTCAAAATGTTTTTCGATGATTTTAGCCTTATAATCGGCTAAATTTTTTACTGAATAAGTATATTTCTTAGCTTTTGTATTTTGCAACATAACCAATCCGTTTTTGTCATCAATATTGGTTAACGCAAATGCTGTTTCGGGAAGATTATCGAAAAACTCTTTCTTGGCTTTTAGATATTCATCCATCGTTTTGTGATAATCTAAATGGTCTTGTGTAAGATTTGTAAATATTCCGCCGGCAAAATTCAATCCGCTTATTCTCTTTTGGTGAATAGCATGTGAGCTGACCTCCATAAAAGCGTATTCGCAGCCTGCGTCTACCATCTTGGCTAGCATTTCATTTAATGTCAAGGGATCGGGAGTCGTGTGAGTGGCGTGAAATTCTTTCTCATTTACATAATTACGTACAGTTGAAAGTAATCCCACTTTATATCCCAATTTTTTGAATAGGTCATAGAGTAGGGTAGCGGTTGTCGTTTTCCCATTCGTGCCTGTTACTCCTACGAGTTTAAGCTTGCTTGTCGGATTTCCATACCAATGTGTGGCAATCTTACCTGTCGCATCTGCGGAATGTTTTACTTTGATATAGGTTATTCCTTCTTTATCTGTCTGTATATTATCTTCGTAAACTATTGCTTTCGCTTTGTTTTCGATCGCATTTGCAATATAGTTGTGTCCGTCTACTTGTACGCCTTTTATGGCTATGAAGAGGGAATCTTCTGTGACATTGCGAGAATCGGTATATATATTTTTTATATCAATGTTGTTATCGCCTTTGATTTCTATAACTTCAACTCCTGCCAATAAATCTGTTAATTTCATATGACATTCTTTTTAATTTAAAATAATTGTTACTGTAGTACCCTTTACTAATCTGCTTCCCTCCGGTACAGATTGCTCTATCACTTTTCCTGCTCCCGAAAGCTTCACGTTCAGATTCATATTTTCGAGTAGATAAATTGCGTCTTTAGCGCCCATACCAATTACATTTGGCATAATGCTTTCTTGTATTTTATGAGGAATAAGTGATATTTGATTATTTGTTGTCCTTGTGTCTATCCATTCAGCTACTATATCGGGTGACACAAATTTTTGTCCTAATTTGGATAAAACAAATTCTGTATTATCTAAACGTCCGTTTTTGACTTTTGGAGTAAATATATTTATTGTATCTGTTTGTGGCTTTAATGGATTTCTTGCTATATCGCGAATAGTAATTGCCTCCGCAATTTCTTTGAATACGGTACCTGCCATCAATCCGCCTGAAGGACTTCCTTGCGGATGGCGTACTCCTACAAAACATGTATATTTCGGTTTATCGGATGGAAAATATCCGCAAAATGAGACATAGTAACCTTCATATCCTCCTCGAGTGGCAATCATTGCTGTCCCTGTTTTTCCTGAAATATTGACCAAATTTGAATTAACGGCTTTTCCTGTTCCATTCGTTACCACTCCCCGTAGTATTTCTTGTACTTGTTTCAGTGTCCTTTTCGAACACAAAGATTTATTTAGTACTTCCGCTTCAAATTCTTCTTTTGTCGACCCGTTTTGTAAAAATGCTTTTGTTATAAACGGTTTTATCATCTTTCCGTTATTAGCTATTCCGTTATAAAACATCAGAATATATATCGGAGGTATTTGGGTTTCGTAACCAAATGACATCCAAGCTAGAGTTGTTTTAGACCACGGGTTGTGAGGATCGTTGGGAAAACGTATAGAAGCGATACCTTCACGTCCTTTCAATGGGACATCCCAAGTTAGCTTTTTGCCAAGTCCCAATTTGTAAATCCCTTCTACATATTTTTTAGGGTTCTTTTCATAACCCTTTAATATCATTTTCGCCAATACGACATTTGAAGACATATACATGCCTTCCGTTACGGTTAGGTATCCTTTATCCTTATATTTACGCCAATCGTGGTCTTTTATGATTTTGTTATTATATTGAAATTGACCTGTGCCAACATAAAAAGAATCTTGCGGCGTGATAACTCCATCTTCAAGGGCAACCATTAATGATATGGCTTTAAACGTTGAGCCGGGTTCGGACATATAGGAGAAGGCATTAGGATTCCCCTCGCCATACGTTCCGTCCGAAATCCTGTCAAGGTTTACAAGAGCCTTTATCTCTCCTGTCTCCACTTCCATAACAATAGCGCAACCCGATTCGGCTTTCAATTCAGCTAATTTTTTGTATAATGCTTTTTCGGCAATATCTTGAACATCTACATTGATCGTTGTTTGTATGTCGCAACCATCTTTTGGTTCTACTTGTACTATGTCAATCCACTTTCCACTGATACGTTGGCGGCTTTTAAACCGGGTTCGCCACGAAGAATAGAATCATATTTAAGCTCTAATCCGCTGGCTCCTCCTTTGTCAACGTCTTTATATATCGTACCGACGGTTCTACCTGCTAACCTGCCAAATGGTTTAAGCCGCTTGGTACGTTCTTCGGCTATAAGTCCGCACCGATTGCTTTTTTGGTTGAGGAATGGTAATTTTCTTAATTCTTTTAATTCAACATAGTTTATATCTTGGGGGATAATCCGTACATATCGGCTTTTGGTTTTGATCTTTGTGTTTGAGCCGTTTTGCTTGTTGCGTTCAATTGCTTCTAATTCTTTTCGGCTCAAAGCCCAACTGTCTAAAAAGAGTTTTTTGTATTGCGCTGCTGTCTTACCTTTATATCTTTTGGCTAATTCTTGTGATAAGGGAGTAACATATTTCATGAGGGTATCTTTTTTTATACCTTCCGCCATAAAGTCAATGTATATACCATAAAGAGGTTCACTCGTAGCGAGTAATCGCCCATCATCGGCATAGATATTTCCCCGGTTGGGGCGAACGGATCGGTTTTCTTTTGAGATAGCCTCCTTACCTAATTTACGCCACATTTCACCCTCAACGAACTTTGTTTTGCAGACGCAAACTATCACAGCAATGAATACCAATGAAAATAACAAAGCTATCCAACCATAACGGCTGATAGCAGTATTCTTTGTTATTTTGGTATTTCTTTTTGGCATTCTTCTAATTTTCTATTCTATAAATCGGTTCTTTAGCTCTTTCGAGTTGAAGCCCATGCTTGTTCACTAATTCTTTTACTTTTGCTTCCCGGCTTACGCTTACCAATTCTACAGATATTGTATTTGATTCATATTTTGCGTCTTTCAACTCCCGTTGTAGCGATTCAATTTCTGCCATCTTTTCAATACAGCTATATCTGTTGCTGATATACAAAACAATGATAATACATATAGTTGCGATAAATCGGGTATTTTTCAGGAAAATGTCTTCGGTAAGGACAGTGCCGCCGATGATATGCATGAAATTATTTTTGAACCCTTTTACTTTTTTTGCCATTTGTATTATTTTTTCTCAGCTATTCGCAATTTTGCACTCCTTGAACGGGGGTTTTGCATTTCCTCTTCTTTGGATGGTACAATTACTTTATTGTTTATTAATCTGAATGGCGTATTTACATTACCATAAAAATCTTTATCCAGTTTTCCCTCAAAATTACCTGTTTTAAAAAAATTCTTTACCAAACGGTCTTCAATAGAATGATAGGTAATTACGACTAATCTTCCTCCCGGCTTTAGTATATCCAAAGATTGATTGAGCATATCTTTCAAAGCTTCAATTTCTTCGTTGACTTCGATACGTAAAGCCTGAAATGCTTGCGCAAGAATCTTTTTCTCTTTTTCGTTTTTACCGATAAAAGGCGCTAATGTTTCAAGCAGGTCACTGATCAACTTGAATGGCTTTTCCTGACGTGATTTGACTATCATTGAGGCAATTCGTTTAGCCAGTTTTAGTTCGCCGTAAAAAAAGAATATATCTGCAAGTTTTTCTTCGTTGTATTGATTCAGAATGTCAGCGGCTGTTTTCTTTGCTTTTTGATTCATTCGCATATCTAACTTTTCATTCTCGTAACGAAATGAAAAACCTCTTTTAGAATCGTCGAAGTGATGAGACGATACGCCTAAATCGGCTAATATGGCATCTACTGATTTGACTTCATGATATTGCATGAAATTCTTCAGATAACGAAAATTGCTATGGACAAAGGTAAAATTCTCGTTCTCTTCAATGTTCGATAAAGCATCTATATCTTGATCGAATGAGTATAAGTGTCCTTTGTTTCCTAATCTAAATAGAATCTCTCGAGAATGGCCACCTCCGCCGAAAGTTACGTCAACACAGATGCTATCGGGTTTTAGGTTCATCCCGTCTACACTATCTTGTAATAATGCAGGTATATGGTATATTGCATCTGTCATTGTTTATTGATTAGAGAATCCTTGCTCAGGATTGTTGTTCATTAATTCTTGTATTTGATTGCTAAAGTCTTCTGTCGAAATCAATGATTTGTCCAGAGCTTCTTTAGTCCATAATTCAATGGTATTGTCTACCCCCAAGAAGATTATTTCGGAAGAAATTTTCAGCATTTGCAAATATCTTTTAGGTATCAGGATTCTGCCGTTTGCATCCATTTCCAACCTTTCCGCATCTACGACGAATTGACGAAACACTTGTTGTTGGGCTTTATCCCATCTGCTAAGACGAGTTCGCAGTTTGGTTAATTCCTCTTCCCATACATTGACAGGATATAGAACCAGACAGTCTTGGAAAATGTCTTTTCTTAGGATTAATACGCTTTGTGAGGAGGATTGAAGTATCTTCCTAAACGCAGCAGGGACAAAAATTCTTGCTTTCGCATCCATTTTTGCCTCGATATTTCCTAAAAAATTAAACATTAATTTGCTGTTTTTTAACAGAATAAACCAAATTATTCCGTAAAGATATGAAATTCTACACTTCCCCCCACTTTTCCCCACTTATTTTTCTTAAAAAGTTTTCAACAGGCAGATTAAATTGTGTTTCAATCTGTTATAGGTCTGTTCTTTTAGTTGGATGAGAGTGTGTGCTGAAACAATAGATGTGATAATTAATGACTAAGTATTGGTAGAAGAAAGATAATATAAAATTATTCTAAATAAAATTCAGCATATAGAAAATATTTTCGTTTATCACTTGAAATATTTTT
>CALYRA010000088.1 GCA_945292135.1 uncultured Dysgonomonas sp. | reverse complement strand
TTCTCCCGAAAAGAAGTGTTACAAAAGCTTGATTATGTTGTTAATATTTGAAAATCCATGTTTTGCGAGTCGTAAAGCTGATCGCGATCAATTTCGTTGTATAAATTCATACATTTAACGATATTATGTTACTTTTTGTTAGATTTATTTTATGCATGATTTCAAGCGTTAATATCTGAAGTAAATTAAATATAATGACGCTATTAAGTATAAGCTTTTATTTTGTATAAAAACATCACATTTAATAATGATATATAGGAATTAAAATACACATTTTTGGGTATTGACTGTTAACAAATATTATGATTTCTTTGCACATCAAAGCTATCTCTATACATTATATCATAAAATATAAGTTAATGAAAAAAATAATTTTGTTGGTAATTCTGATAAACTGCTCAATTTTAGTATTAAAAGCTCAAAATACCGGATTATTTGGGAAAATATATTCGGATGACAAAGAACCTGTTATTAGCGCGACGATTGAAGTGAAGGGACAGAAAAAGTATACCCAACCCAATGTCGATGGAGGGTATGAAATTTCTTTGCTTCCCGGAAACTATACGATAAAGATCAAAGCCATGGGTTATGAAGAATTGGAAGAAAATGTAACCGTTGGCGAAAAACAAGTCAGAAAAGATTTTTCGCTTATCAAAAAAATATACAACTTGAATGAATCGGTTGTAACTGCGAAATCGCCAATTCAAAACCTACGCGAGTCAGCGTATAACGTCGTTGCTATAGATGCCAAAGCTTTGCATAATACAACCTTAGACGTTGCATCGGTATTAGATCGTATTTCGGGAATTAAAGTGCGGACAGAAGGTGGGGTTGGATCCGGTATGTCGCTATCTATGAATGGATTTGGCGGTCGGCATGTCAAGCTTTTTATCGATGGAGTTCCGATGGATGGATTTGGTCCTCAATTTAACCTCAACAATATTCCGATAGGTATGCTTGAGAGAATTGAAGTTTATAAGGGAGTTGTACCGGTCGAGTTTGGTGCAGATGCTTTGGGAGGCGTAATTAATTTGGTAACGAATGATCAGTCGTCCACAGCAAAAAAAATGCATTTGAACGCTTCTATTGCGGCAGGATCATTCGATACGTTCAAAGAAGAAGTTAATCTGTCAAAAACACTTAAGAATGGTTTTACGGCTCAGTTCAACGCATTTCATACATTTTCAAATAACGATTATAAGGTCTATATCGAGCCAAAAAACCAAAAGGGGCAATGGTACAAACATTTCAACGACAGATATAATACCGGAACAGGCGCCATTAAACTCGGTATTATAAATAAACCTTTTGCCGACAGGTTGTTTATTGGGTTTACTTATGGAAAAGGTCGCAAAGGTATTCAACACGGAACAACAATGGAAAAGGTATTCGGGAAGAGACATCAGCATTCCGAAACGATTATGCCAAGTTTCGAATACGCCAAAAAAAATCTTTTTACCAAAGGGTTGAATGTACGGTTAACAGGTAACTATAATCTTGGATATATTCAGAATATTGATACGGTTTCATACTCTTATCAATGGTCGGGATAGGCAACAAAAAAACTTTCAAAAGGAGAGAGTGGATGTGGTCCGACAATGACAAAAAATTACAATAACAATGGTTCCGCAACTTTTAACATGACATATCGTTTAAATTCCAAACATAAATTTGATTTGAACGATGTTTTTACCACTTTCAACAGAAAGACTAAAGATCCTTTGGCTAAAAAAGAAACAGAAAGCGAATCGAATTCCGAAAAAACGAGGAAAAGCCTTAAAAATATTATGGGTTTGTCTTATTTGTATACAATGAACCAAAATTTTAATGTTTCGGCATTTGGAAAATATTATTGGACAAAACACCGATATATGAAAGATACTCGTAATAGTAGTATTTGGGGATACGGTACAGCTTTAACCTACTCATTATTTGATTTACAGTTGAAGGGATCATACGAAAGAACGCACCGTTTGCCAAGCGCGAACGAATTGTTTGGCGATGGAGCTTTGGAATGGGCTAATTTTGATTTGAAGCCCGAAAAGGGAGATAACTTCAACATTGGCTTGAGCGGTTCTCGCACTTTTGATAGCAAGCATACGGTCTATTTTGATGTAAACTATAATTACAGATACATTACCGATTATATACAACGTAATATATACGGAGAAGGAGCCAGAGCTTCGGTCGAAAATTATGGTAAGGTTTTGAGTACGGGTGTTAATGCCGAAGTACGTTACAGTTATTCAGACTTACTGTCAGTCGGCGGAAATATTACTTTACAGAATGTAAAAAATAACGAAAAATATAAACAAGGGAGTGATAAGGTGCCAAGTACAACTTATAAATTGAGAATGCCAAATGTCCCTTATTGGTTTGGTAATGCTGATGCCGGCGTTTTTATTCGCAATTTCGGACTGAAGGGAAACGACCTGTATATAGGATATAATCTGCATTATTTGCACGAATTTTATTACGATTGGTCTACTTATGGCGAAAAGAAAGATAAAGATATGGTTCCCAGCCAGTTTTCACATGACGTAAATATTTTATACGCATTTATGCAAAAGCATTTTAATATTTCCGCCGAATTGAACAATTTTACAAATACGAAGCTTTATGATAATTACTATATCCAAAAACCCGGACGTAATTTCATGGTAAAACTCAGATATGTTTATTAATAATAATTAAATAAAAAATGAAAAAAAATCTTTTATCTCGAGCAATACTCGCTCTTGGACTTTCAGTTATAATAACAGCATGTAGCGACGATCCGGATCCCAATCCCGGGAATATAACTAAAGGAAACTATGTAGTTGGCGTGACCAGCACCGGTTCCAATCCCAAATCGTATCTATTGGCAACAGCCAATCTTGAATCTGATAAAATAAGCGTGATCGGAAATGGAAAGGAAGCAAATGAGAGTACAATATATACATACGATAAAGGTAAAAAAGGATTTCTCTTTTTATATCGCAAAGGCGACCCGGCTTATATGCAAACATGTAATTTTTTAAGTACCGGAGAGCTGCAAATAAATGCTTCCAAATCATTGACTACAAGGGAAGAATTTATAGGCTATTATAAAAATTATGTAGTAGCGATGACTAGTATCCAGCTTGCTGACGGGGGTAAATATGGTGAAGCTTTTAATTTCATTAACGGCGATACAGAAGATGTTGAAACAACCTATATATGTACCGAAAACATTGTGCATGAAGGAGAATATGCAAATATGGGTGGATTAGAAACTGTAGGCGATAATATCATCACTGCGCTTGAACCCTATCAATTACCTAAAAATGGTAGTACAAGCAGTTCTCCGACAGCTTATCCTGATGAAGTAAATATTGCTGTATTGTATAAAGAGGGCAATGAAATAAAGACAAGAAAGATAATTACCGATGACCGCGCCAGTTGTGCAATAGGTCGCCGTCGTTCGGGTCGACTAAATTGTATCGGTACTGCAGGAGATGGAAATATTTATGTGTTTAGCCCTGCTAATCAGCGAAATGCAGGAACAAGTTCTGACCCTAAACCCGAAAACGTTACTAAACATCCATCAAGCGTATTGAGAATCAATAAGTCTTCTCTTGAATTCGATAAAAATTATTATTTTAATATTGAATCCAAATCCGGTGGATTAAAATTGCAGAATGCATTCCCTTTATATGGCGATTATTTCTTGTTGAATATGTTTGCGACGGAAAAATCATGGAATATGCAGCTTGCCAATAAGTTTGCAATTTTCAATGTAAAGACAGGTGATTTTCTTTGGATTGAAGGATTGCCTTTTCCTGAAAACATAGCAGGATATTCTCCAAAACCTTATGTAGAAGGTGAATCAGTTTATTTGCCTTTGACTGCATCATCAAGATCATTTGTATATGTTATCAATGCTAAAACCGCAAAAGCAGTAAAAGGCGTTGAAGTAATAGGAGATCTAACTATCGGTGGAATAGCTAAGTTAATAGTTCCTGAACAATAATAGCTCTTTTATAAAAACTTATAATATGGCATTTTGCTATATATTAATGAAATAGGATTTGTCAAAAACATCTGACAAAAAGATCGAAAATTTATTAATTTTCGATCTTTTTTTGTTTGTTCTAAGATACCAAACTTGGAGGCGGAAATCAACGTCTTAATCTCAAACGATTAAAAGTTATAATCAGCAATCCCAAAAAAACTTTTCCATTCCTGTAGATGAAAATATTTAACAGCTTTTTAAGTGTTGGACGTTTTGTTTTGTATTTATTATCTAACTATAAGAGAAATTTATTGATCGGGTGATAAGTTCCAAAAGACTGTATAAATCATTAGTAAGATAATCCGTAATAAAACGTTAACTTTGCTGTATGTTAAAAGAATATTCAATATCAGATATATTAGGTTTATCGTCTTTATCATCTCAATATATACCTTATTATATAGGGACGTTTGAGGATACGGATGATCCCGATATTGAATGGGCTCATCGTCATTCATTCTATTCTTTAGTTTGGTTTACTCATGGAAATGGTTTCTATGTTGTCGATTTTCAGGAATATGAAATCAAACCCCAGCGAATATTTATTGTTAATACGAAACAAATACATAATTGGGATTATTCGGCGAATAGCAAAGGGTATATCTTAATGTTTGATCCTTCATTAGGATTGGAATTGGGCATAGCAAACCTGAACCCTTTTATTGATATTCAAGAACCGTATATTTCTACTTTAGAAAGTTGTTTTTTAAACCTTATCCGTGAATTTGAATTAAATGACGCTATATCCAGAAGTAATATAAAAACGGGGATTCAATATTTATACTCAATAATATTAAGGATTACAAAAGGTATTAACTCAAATGAATATAATTCTGTAATTAATAATTTCAGAATACTTGTTTTTGAAGAAAACTTAAAGTTTTCGACTGTTGAAAAATTTGCAGAAATATTGCAAATTTCTACAGATGAATTAAACCGTATATGTAAAGAATGTACAGGAGTTTCTTCCAAGCAATATATTTTAGATCTTAAAATTACGGAAGCAAAGCGCTTATTATTGTTTAGCAAGCTCAATGTGAGCGAAATCGCTTTTCATTTAGGATTTGATGACTCGTCTTATTTTTCACGTATTTTCAAAAAGAAAACAAATCTATCTCCATCCGATTTTCTGAAAAAGTACCGAGATTCCCAATAAAAGTCCTGCAATATTGCTTTTTGTTCAATCTACCTTTGTATAACAATTTGAAATCAAAGGTAAATTAATGAAAGCGATAATTTTAAACAAAGCAGGCAATGCCAAAGAGGTCTTGACCATAACAGATATAGATATACCTAAATGCAAGAAATAAAGACCTTTCAAAACAGTTAGGCGTAAACATTATTTTGAAAACAAATGATGATATAAAAAAGATTATTCCATCGATAATTGGGCAAAATAGATTACAAGCTGTTGACAAAATTAATATCTCCAGATGGACAATTAATTATATATGGCTTACAAAATAAATATGATGTGAAGTTTCACAATTCGGATATTATTATCAAGAATCTGACAATATCAGGATTTGGTATTGATAATTGGTTATCAAAACAACCTGTAGATTCGATCTTGAAACTCAAACAAAACCTTATAAATCGATTAGAAGATCAAAGTTTTATCATGCCTGTGGATTCATCATGGCAATTGAACGATTTCAGAAAAGCATTTGAACGAATTGAATCAGATAATTTGGATAGAAAGGTTTTGCTATCCTTCAACGAGTAATTATAATATTAACAAATATGAAGAAAAATATTTTATTTCTTATCTTATTATTTAACAGCGTTATTATGTATTCACAATTAGAAAAATCAGAAAAGTATAACAGAGGTTGGAACAAACTAATGGAAATTGACGGAGAAGCGGGCGAACGAGTCGTTAACGGATTAAAAGATATTTCTCCAGACCTAAGTCGATTTATTATTGAATATTCTTTCGGAGAAGTTTATAGTCTTAAAGTTTTAGACAATAAGTCCAAAGAAATCGTTGCCATTTCTTCATTAATTAGTCAGGGTGCAATGCCCGAATTGAAAGTCCATCTGAATGGAGCTTTAAACACAGGCAGCACAATCAACGAGGTCAAAGAAGTAATCTTACAAATGTCGGTTTATTGTGGTTTTCCTAAAAGTATCAATGGAATGAATGCTTTGAGAGAAGTACTTGCCGAAAGAAAATCAAAAAATATAGTTGACGAAATCGGTAAAGAACCAT
>CALYRA010000087.1 GCA_945292135.1 uncultured Dysgonomonas sp. | reverse complement strand
TGGAAAAGGAATGAACGCAAACGGAAATATAACTAAAAATAATATGCAAAGTAAAATCTTCCATCATATTAGATATGAATAGAAGAATCTAAAATATTTTTTAATAAAAGTATCGGTACGTATTATTTACAAGATTTCAATGCCTCATCAGGTTTTATCTCTAAACTTATATCGCCTTTTTCAACTGAATTTTTTATTTGATTGCGAATATAAATAGATTGATGTACATTCCGCGCATTGGATGACACAGCGATTGTAACATTATTTTTTTTATAAATAGCGGGAGAAATAAAATCACATAAAGAAGGATTATCGCAAACGCTCGCTAATACGCCCAATGCATCGGCATCTTTCTTTATCTGAGCATTCAACTCCTCATTTTCAGTACATATATATACTAAGAATACATTTTCAAGATCATTTTTTTGATATTCTTTTTTTATAAATGTGAAAGGTAAAGAATTAAAACCTTCATGAAATTGAGGAGAAATAATAATCGCTTTATCAGTAAAACGACTCAATATAGAAGCTTTATGATACCCGACTTTACCTCCACCGATAATCATGATCTTTCGATTAGTAATATTGATTGAGACAGGCAAAAAATTTAAGTTCTCTTTTTCCATAAACTACCTCTTATGCAAACCACATTCTTTATGCTCCGGATTTTCCCACCACCAGCGCCCCGACCGTATATCTTCACCTTCTACTACTGCGCGAGTGCAAGGTTGACAACCAATACTTGGAAACCCTTTAGTGTGTAATATATTATATGGTACATTGTGAGCGTTTATATAATTCCAAACCTCATCTTCGGAAAAATGTGCTAATGGATTTATTTTTATTAAACCATTTGGCTCATCCCATTCTACCAAATTTATACCGGTTCGAGTAACTGACTGCTCTTGACGAAGACCGCAAACCCAGACATCGAGTGTCGATAAAGCTCGCAAAAGCGGTTGTATTTTACGAACATTACAACACATCTTTCTTTTTTCAATACTTTCGTAAAATGCATTGATCCCATTCATTTGTACGTAATCTTCAACAGGCTTGTTCTCAGGAAAATAGACTTCCATTTTGAAATTATATCTCAAATTTGTTTTATCTATCAAAGAATATGTTTCGGGAAAAAGGCGACCCGTATCGATTGTAAAGACGCGAGCATCTTTTTTAATTTTCAATATCATGTCTGTAAGCATTTGATCTTCAATGCCAAGACTTGAAGCCAACGCAATACGATTCCCATATTCGTATAGAAAATAAGTCAATATTTCTTCGGGGTTTTTCTTCTCAAATTTTTTATTTAGTTGATCTATTTCTTCTTTCATTATATCGAGTAAGTTTGCTCTTCCAACGATTCCACAATCATTCCGGCGCCTACCGTTTCGTAAGTTGCCTCATTGATGATAACTAAACTTCCGGTTGTACGATTTTCAGAATATAAGTCAAATTTCAAAGGCTTGGAAGTTTTGATCTGAATATGCGCAATATCATTCATTTTGACGGTTTTATCATCAGTTATGTTTTCCAAAGTATTGATATTTACTTTGAAATAAACATCCTTTACAATACCGAATACCTCATCTGATGTGTGGCGGATAATATATTTAGCTCCAATACTCAACGGGCGTTGGTTTAACCAACATACCAGAAGTGAAATATTTGCGTCGATCAGGGGAAGTTTGTCACTCTTCACAATCATGTCTCCCCTGCTTACATCTACATTATCATTAAGGCGTATCGCTACCGATTGCGGAGCAAAGGCTTCGTCCAATGTATTTTGACCTTCATCTATTCCTTTCACTGTAGATTCGGTAAATGATGGTAATATTGTAACCTTGTCTCCAACCTTAATTGTTCCGCTTGCCAATCGTCCTGCATAGGCTCTATAATCATGAAACTGATCGCTTTGCGGACGTATAACGTATTGAACAGGAAAACGAAAGGGCAGTTCGTCGATGCCTTCTTTTACGGGAATGGTTTCCAGCAGATGAAACAAGGTGTCCCCTTTGTACCAAGGGCTTCTTTCCGAACGATTTACTACATTGTCTCCGTCATAAGCCGATATAGGAATATAATAAACATTCTTCAGCTTTAGTTTTTCAGCGATTACCTCATATTCGGATTTAATCTTATTAAAAACTTCCTCCGAAAAATCTACCAAGTCCATTTTGTTAACCGCCAAAATAACATTGTCTATTTGCAGCAGAGAAGCTATATAAGAATGGCGTTTTGTCTGTTCAATGATTCCATTACGGGCGTCAATTAAAATTATGACCGCATCGGCTGTCGAAGCGCCGGTCACCATATTGCGAGTGTATTCTATATGTCCCGGAGTATCCGCAATAATAAACTTACGTTTTGGGGTAGCAAAATAACGATATGCTACATCTATTGTAATACCTTGTTCACGTTCGGCGCGGAGTCCGTCGGTAAGTAAAGCAAGATTAACTTCATCATTTCCTAAACGTTCGCTTGCGGCTTTTACAGCCTCCAACTGATCTTCAAAAATAGATTTACTATCATAAAGCAAACGTCCTATCAATGTGCTTTTTCCATCGTCTACGCTTCCGGCTGTGATGAAGCGTAATAATTCCATATCTAAATATCCACTCATGTTGTTCTGATTTGATAATTTTAAAAATATCCTGCTTTTTTACGATCTTCCATTGCTGCTTCCGAACGCTTATCATCGGAGCGTCCTCCCCGCTCGGTAACTCTGGAAGATGCGATTTCATTGATAATATCTTCGAGCGTATTAGCTTCCGATATGGTTAATCCTGTACAAGTTATATCGCCGATAGTACGGCAACGGATGCGTTTGCGTACGACTTTTTCATCCGGTTTCAACTGCATAAAGGGATAGTATGCCAACCAAATCCCGTCACGTTCAAATACTTCTCTTTCATGCGTATAATAAAGACTTGGCAATTCAATGTTTTCCTGCAAAATGTATTGCCAAATATCCATCTCTGTCCAATTACTTAATGGGAATACGCGGAAATGTTCGCCAATTTGCTTTTTGCCGTTAAAAGTGTTCCATAGTTCAGGACGCTGATTTTTAGGATCCCACTGTCCGAATTCGTCCCGATGCGAAAAGAAACGTTCTTTGGCTCTGGCTTTTTCTTCATCGCGTCGCGCTCCACCCAAAGCCGCATCGAATTTATATTTCTCAAGCGCGTCAAGTAAAGTAACAGTTTGTAATTTATTGCGGCTTGCATTCAGTCCTGTTTCCTCAACCACTCGTCCGGTGTCTATTGATTCCTGTACCGATCCGACAATAAGTTTTACGCCTAATTTTTTTATTAAATTGTCACGATACGTAATCGTTTCTTCAAAATTATGTCCTGTATCAATGTGTAGGAACGGGAAAGGAATAGCAGCGGGATAAAAGGCTTTGTACGCTAAATAAGCCATTACGATAGAATCTTTTCCACCCGAAAATAAAAGGACAGGCTTCTCAAATTGAGCTGCCACTTCACGTAATACGTAAACTGATTCCGATTCGAGTTCTTTTAAATGTGTCAGCTTATTTCTCTTCATAATTTATCGTATATTTTTATAAATTTTTTCTTACAAATTCTTTGGCATAATAAGATATGATGTATTTAGCACCCGCGCGACGTATTGCGGTCAAACTCTCGAAAAAGATACGACCTTCATCAAAAAAACCTTGTTGCGCTCCGTTCTTCAACATTGAATATTCTCCCGAAACCTGATAAGCTACCAATGGATAATTTGGAAAGCGTTCTGAAGCCCTATACAATATATCAAGATATGGCATTGCAGGTTTTACCATGATCCAATCTGTACCCTCTTCTATATCAGCCGCTATTTCTTCCAGACCCTGATTTTTAGTACGAAAGTCCATCTGATAAGTTTTTCTATCTCCAAACGAAGGCGCGGAATCGGCTGCGTCACGAAACGGTCCATAGAACGCCGAAGCGTATTTTGCCGAATACGCCAATATCTTAGTATTCAGTTTTTCTTTTTTCAATCGGTTTTTGATAGCTTCAATCTGTCCGTCCATCATTGCCGAAGGCGCTACAAAATCAGCTCCCGCAACCGCATGTTGATAAGCCATTTCCGCCAATAAAGGCAATGTCGTATCGTTGTCTACGTCATGAGAATGTAGCAGCCCACAATGTCCATGTGAAGTATATTCGCACAAACAAACATCTGTAAAAACGATAACTTGAGGAAAGTCTTTTTTTATTGCTTTCACAGCCTGACTTATAATATTGTCGGCAATGTATCCCATTCTTCCTCTTTCGTCTTTCTGATGATTTTCAATAACTCCGAATAGAAGAACTTTATTTATACCCAATGAAAGAAGGTCTTCAATATCAATCAAAAGCTGGTCGATAGAAAAACGATATACATCTTTCATTGATGATATCTCAACCTTGACATTTTTTCCTTCAACTACGAAATAAGGATAAATAAATTCGTCAGGTAAGATCTTAGATACATCAGCGTACTTGTCACGTATCGCTTGGGTTTCTCTATATGGTCTAAACCGTTTCATATTTAATACAAACTTTGTTTTATTTTATTTTCGGTTGTTTTGCCTTTGGCTACGAATTGTATTCCTTGAGGCAATTCACCATATAGTTGTTCAAAAGCTTCTACGCCCGAAGGGGATGAAAAAAAGATTTTCTGGAAGATGGATAAATCTACTTTTTGAGCTTCGGGATTTACCGAATTTTCATAAAGAGGCATATCGGTAATATGATTACCTAAGGATGTCAATTCGTCTGATAAAAATTTTAATCCTTTGTTGGAACGCGGTAATAATATTTTTTGAATTCCTTGTTTTTGTTCTTTGAAATAATTTATCAATCCCTCGGCTGATTCAGTTAATGATTCAATGTCAGGGTAAACCCTAAATTTTTTCAATTCGGCTGTCGTCACTTTCCCAACCGACGCTATTTTTATTGAATTTAACGCGCGAATGTCAAATCTAAATTCGTCCAAAGCTTCAAAGAAGAAACGAACTCCATATCGGCTTGTGAAAATAATCCAATCATACGTGTTAATTTTTTCACTCAGAAGTGGAAGCAAACTATCATTTTGTTTTTTCTTTACGGTTATTAACGGCGTATGGATTACATTTTCCGGACAATCGCGTTGTTCGTTAACTGTGCCTGTCACCAATATGTTTTGCCTTTTGGCATTATTACTTTCAAAAGCAACGACATTGCCGATAATAATTAGTATTGGCGTAGGATATTTAATGACGGAAAATTGCAATTCACCCAACGACGAATAAAAAGTTTTTTGATCGGGCAGAGAGACGTTATGTACCAATGCGACAGGTGTATTTTCGTTACGTCCTGATAAGATTAGTTTCTTGGCGATATCTGAGATTTTTTCACCTGCCATATAATATACCAGAGTATCTGTATTTGGTATTTGGGCGTTTTTTCCGGCGTGTCCCGTAACAAACGAAACAGAAGAAGAAACCCCTCGGTGCGTTAAAGGTATATGCGTATAAGCAGCCAAGGCGATTCCCGACGAAATACCGGGAATTACTGCTACTTCGACGAAACGGCTTTTTAAGTAATCGATTTCCTCTCGTCCATGAGCAAATACCATAGGATCGCCTCCTTTCAAGCGAGCTACATTTTTACCCGAAATTGCTGCCTGATAAATCAATTCGTTTATTTCGTCTTGGTGGAAGCTGTGGCGATTTTTACGTTTGCCGACGTATATTTTTTCAGCGTGGTATTTCTCCAAAAAATCAATATCTATTAAATCATCATGAAAAATAATATCTGATTTTTGTAAAGCCTTATCGCCGGCGATAGTCAGCAAATCGGCGTTTCCCGGACCAAATCCTACGAGAGTTACTTTTCCGTATTGTTTACGAACATCTAATGTTGAAAAAATATTCTTCAATTCCGATTCTTCAATTCTTCCTATAATAGCCAAATTACCTTGTAAAGCATGTGTTTTAAATGGTAATTTTTCCGCAATCCGATTTTCCAAACCCAAGCGTTGAAGAGCGCAAGTTGCGACAATCAAAGCATCGACAAAACCATTATCGACCTGCGATATACGTTCTTCTATTGTTCCCCGAATACTTACAATAGTCAAATCGGGACGTAATTTCAATATTTCATTTTTGCGATTGACAGAACTTGTACCTACCCTTGAGCCTGCGGGCAATTGTCGCAAAGTGATATTATCTTTACTAACTAATGAGTCGCTTTTATCCATCGCTTCCGTCAAACAATATATTTCT
>CALYRA010000086.1 GCA_945292135.1 uncultured Dysgonomonas sp. | reverse complement strand
AATGATTTTTTTACCCCAAAAAATGCCGAAAAATACCATAGAACAAATGGAAGAAAAAAAAGTAAATAAAATAGTAGGCATAAACACCATAAAAAAGCGATTAATAACCGCTTTGGAAAAACAAGGAAGTTACAACGAAGGAATAGATACCCTTATTGAAACAACTGCCGGAAATCTCTATGCCTATTATTTAGCACTTAGGGATGTGAAAACTTTGAATGAATCTTTTGTAATAGAAATAACAAGAGAAGGCAATGAAAAGTTTGCGCCACATCCTGCCATCAAAATAATGAGAGAACAAACCGAAATGGTTAGAAAGCAATTGAGAGAATTAAGGCTAACACTAGCAACGGCTGAAGGTATGGCAGATGATGAGATAGAAGAATTTATGGATGAGGTTGAGAATGTACAATGAATACGTCAAAACAAGAACTAAGAGATTTAAAGCTAAAGGTATCTAAGGAATTAAAGGATATTGATGTTTTATCCTATCAGTTAAAAAATACGGATGAACGTTTAAACGCTTATGTTTTTGGTGTAATCAATAACCCAGAATCACACAACCTTTACGAACAACTATCTATAAAGCGGTTTTTCCTTTTCCTAGATAAATATGAATTCAGATCGGTAGAAGTAAAAAGGTTCGTAGTATTTTATGAGAAACTAAAATTCACCGGGGCAAAAGGTTTAACAAGGTATAAACTTACCCCGGTGCAGTTATTCCAATTTGCTAACATCTTTGGATTCTACAAAGAAGATGGTAAACGAGTTACAAGGGATGCCCTTCTTTTTGTTCCACGTAAATTTTCAAAAACGACATCGGTAGCTTCAATTGCAATTTATGATCTACTTTTCGGGGATAAGAATGCTCAAGCTTATGTTGCAGCCAATAGTTATGATCAAGCAAAGATATGTTTTGACGTAATTAGAAATATTTTGAAAGCACATGATAAAAAATTTAAGCATTTCAAGATTAACAGGGAAGTTGTTTTTAATCTTCAAAAAGGTAGAACATCATTTGCTAGGTGTTTAGCTTCGGATGCAGACAAATTGGATGGTTTGAATGCAAGTACTGTTATTGTAGATGAGTATTCACAAGCAGATAGTGCAGCATTAAAAAATGTACTTACTTCTTCCATGGGTGTGCGTGATAATCCACTTGTTGTTATCATTACAACGGCATCCGAAAAGGTCAATGCTCCTTTTGTTGAATTGCTTAATTCCTATAAAGCTATTCTTAGGGGTGAACTAGAAAATGATTCCGTTTTTGCACACATCTTTGAACCGGATGTTGATGATCCAGAAGATGATCCGGCAACTTGGAAGAAGGTGCAGCCACACATGGGGATCACAGTTCAATATGATTTTTACGCCGCTGAATACAAAAAAGCATTGCTTACAAGTGATGATATGCTGACTTTCCGTACCAAACAACTAAATATATTCACACAAAACACTGCTAAAGTGTGGTTTACACAAGATGAGATTGCAGCCCTTGTCAAACCCATCAACATTGACAATTTAGAAAAAATGTATGATTGCATGGTAGCAGTGGATTTATCTGTTTTCGATGATTTTTCGACAGTCACATACAACATTTACAACTCGGACACAAGAACATTTCATTCACATAATGATTTCTACTTGCCGGAGGCAACACTTGAAGTGCATCCAAACAAAGAACTATATAGGAAATGGCAAAAAGAAGGCCATCTTAAGGTTTTACCCGGCAACGTGATTGATTATCGGTACATAACCAACGATATTTTAGCAAGGGGGAAGAAGGTGAGAATACTTGGAGTAGGTTATGATCCATACAGGTCAATGGAATTTGTAAACATCCTTTCGGCAGCCGGGGGAAGCAAATATATAAACCCAGTGAAACAAACTTACGGGACATTCACATCACCGGTTGAATCATTTGAATTAGCAGCTAAAACACAAAAAATATCATTCAATCAAAACCCAATTGTCTGGTATTGCTTTGGCAATGCTGTATTAGATGAAGATAGGCTTGGCAATAAGAAGCCTATCAAAAGAAGCGCTAATGAAAAGATTGACGCAACAATAACAAATCTTATGACATTTTACCAATTTAATAATTATGTACGATGAGAAAATGGTATCAAATATGGAAAAGAAGCGATGACACGCCCAAGACTTATTTTGAAGCATTAAAAGCAAATGACAGTGCTATTCTTGGATGGTATGGCAAGCCTTCACCCGATGATAGAGTAACAAATCCGGAACTTGCCATGAAGTTGGCTACTGTTTACAGGTGTGTGGATATTCTATCGGGAAGTATTGCCAGCTTGCCATTAATATACAAAAGAAAGTCGCTACACGGGGTATTTAAAGAATATGTACATCCGCAATTAAGCTACCTATTGCAAATAAAGGCGAATGCACGGCAATCGAGTTTTGACATGTTCCAAAATGCCATAATACAAATGGCGTTATATGGAAACGCATATATATATCCCCGATATGTTGGTAGCGAAATAAAAGAACTTGTATTACTAACACCAAATTCGTGCAGTTATGATGTAATCAACAACATGTATGATGTGCATGACATGACAAATGCTGTGGTTGGTTTATTTGATGCAGAAGAAATTATTCATTTACGGAACATATCGCTGGATGGCGGATATAACGGGATAAGCACAATCAGCTATGGAGCTAAAGTGTTGGGCATATCAGCCAACGCAGATAATCGCACATCGGATTCTTTCAAGCCCGGCAATACTTTAAAAGGATTTATTTCCGGCGATGGTGAAGCTGGAGTAAAAGGATTGGGTGAAATACAAGATAAACAATTAGCAGATATTAAAAAAAGAATTACCGATGAGGTAAACAGTGGCAAGGGTATTTTCAGGATACCCGGTGCATCTAAATTCAATCAATTATCAATTTCGTCAACAGACTTGCAATTATTGGAAACACGAAAATTCGGTGTACTTGATATATGCCGTTTTTTTGGTGTACATCCCGATAAGGTATTTGCCGGACAAAGCCAAAACTACAAAGCTAGTGCCATGAGTAATGAAATGTTTCTTTCGGATACCCTGCAACCAAGACTTAGTAAGATAGAAAGTGAGATAAATTCGAAACTGATTCCAAAGAGATTGGCATTTAAAGAAAAGATGGAATATAATGTCGAGGCCCTGCTAACCACAAGTTTAGAACAGGAAGCAACCTACATTCAAAAAACTATTGAAAATGGAGTTTACACAGTGAATTATTGGCGTGCGAAAAAAGGTCAAGACCCAATTGAAGGTGGAGACATACCAATGATTAGTTGCAATGTCGCCCCTATCGATTCTGTAAAAATAAAAGGGTCAGCTAAAAATTTACCCCCAAGAACTGCATATAATAACAATTAATAAATGGATACAATATGAAAATAGACAACATTAAATTATCGAGAGAACAAAAACAGATTATTAAAGGATCAAAACTTTTGTCTGTAAGTGTGAATCAAGGAAATTTAATCGCATCGGTTTTGAACGGTGCTGGTGAAATTGAATTAGCCATCGTAAAAGATGAAGCTCCGGAAAATGCAAAATTTTTTGCAACCCTGAACGAAGGTCATATGGTTAGTCATGTATTTGTAATTGCCGCAACTCAAGAAAAAGAGAAAAAATAATGGAAATAAGAAGCTATTATGACGAAAGGGCGATGCCTGTAGTCGTTAAGAACAGCGAAGGCAAAGAAACACGTACCATCGAAGGTTATGCGGTTGTTTTCGACAAAGAAAGCCGGGTGATGTTCGATCCTCAAAAAAAACGGTTTTTCGTTGAGGTTATCAAGCGTGGGGCAATTACACCGGAAGATTTAAAGCAATGGGATATAAAAGCCTTAGCGGAACATGACAAATCAAGACTGTTGGGTAGAAGCTATAATGGAAAAGGATCATTGCAACTTACAGTTGATGATTATGGTGTAAAGTATAGGTTTGAAGCTCCGAACACTGTTGAAGGAGACAATGCAATAGAACTTATAAAAAGGGGAGATATATTCGGTTCTTCTTTTGCTTACACTACGGATGAAGGTAAAAACATAATTTATAAAAAGCGTTCCGATGGTTCTTTATTGCGTGAGGTTATCAAATTAGATAGAATGTATGATGTATCAGTGGTAACTGATCCGGCATATTTCGGTACAGATGTATGTGTCCGAAGCCTCGATGGTTATTTCGAAGAAACACCTCAAAATGAGGTTTGGATAAAGGACGTAGAAGAATTAAGAAGTCTTATTAATTAAAAATAAAACAGTAATGTATACAAGGAAACAAAAAAAACAAATGCGTGACCGTGTTTCGGAAATCAATGCACGTTTCACCGAAATAGCATCATTAATCGAATCGGAAAAACGATCAATGACCGCCGATGAAGTTGTGGAAAAAGATGCTTTAAAATTGGAAAAAGAAGTCATTGAATTGCGATTGTTGCAATCGGATCGTGGGCAACTGACACGTGAACAAATAAGCAATGATCGTGCATTCGATATGATGATCGGTTCTATTGTTCATGGTAGGGCGTTGGAGGATGAAAGCCTAAAGGCATTGCGCACAACCGATGGTAAGATGGAAGGAATGATTATTCCGGCAACACGTGCGATTCAGGATACCGATTCGGTTGATCCTCTTGTGCCGTTGACAATCGGCGACATCATAGAACCGCTTGAAAAAGGCTTAATCCTGTCACGGTTGGGCTTGAAGTTGCAATATGGGATGAAAGGAACTTGGCAATTTCCTGTAGTTGCAGGGGTGGAAGCCTCTCTTGAAGGTGAAACAATCGAAATAAGCGACACGACAATCGACATCAGCAAGATTTCACCTTCGCCTAAACGTGCAGCTATCGCAATCCCTATTTCGAACAGAGCCATTAATCAGAGCAATGGCGTTATCCGCCAAATTGTGTTAACTCAAATACACATGTCGGTTGCACGTTTGTTAAACAAATGGATGTTCAGTCCAACGAAAATAACATCAATCGCATCAGAAGGGTGCTTTGTGAACCCTAAAGCACAGATTTCCGGAACTATCAATTGGGATAATGTCGTGGCTTTGGAATGTGATGTTATGGCTACAGGTGTGAACATGGAAGATGCTACAGGTGCTTATGTATGTAATGCCAAGGTGTATGCCAAGCTAAAAACCACTTCGAAAGACAAAGGTAGCGGTCAAATGCTGATTGGTGCTGACGGTAAAATGAATGGTTATCCTGTTTACGTCACCGAATATGTGAAAGCCGATACACTAAACTTTGGTGTGTTCAGTTATGAAATGCTGGGACAATTCGGTGATGCAAGCTTAATATATGATCCATATACAGGCGCAAAACGTAATCTTGTGTACTTCGTTTATAACGCTGATTTCGATTTGTTCACATTGCGCCCTGAAGCATTCGGAACGTTAACGATTACCCCTTAAAATTTGAACTAGACAGCTATGGCAAAGTATACCAAAGTAGAACAATTACAAAAACACCTTGAAATTGACTATCTGGAAGCGGGTGACGAAAGGCAACTAGAATTGTTCCTTGATGCCAGCGAAAGCCGAATTGAAAAAGAGATCAATCAGCCATTAACGGAATTTGTAGATAAAGCCGGAGTTCTTGATTCTGCTTTGGTTGCTGCTATACTGATATTTGCGGGAACGTTGTACGCCAATCGTGAAGCGGTTGCATATACGAATGTCCAACCTGTGCCATATACATTACATTTTTTACTTCAACCATTCAGGAAGTACACATGAGGGCTGCATTATTGAATGAAACAATTTATATCTATGAGTTGCGAAAGACAACGTCAGATTCAGGTGCTAAAAAGGCTGAATATGTTGAAACGCATAAAATTAAAGCCTATCGCAAAAAACTTTCCGCTACTTTGGGAAGTGGTATAAACGCTAGTGAAGATTTTATTTCTAATACATTGGTTTTTCAAGTACGAAAATACACGTTTATAAACGAGAATATCCGAATTAAATATGGAGCTCATTTATACAAAATAATATCACTTGATCTTCAATGTGATAACACCTATTTAATAACCTGTTCAAAATTCAATGAATAATTTTATAGAGATCAGACATATAAATCGGGAAGAAATTGAATATCTGATAAGGAATCTTGAAGATTTTGAAAAAGATAAAGCTTTGAAAGGCGGGTTACGATCTGCCGGAAAAGTGTTCTTATCCGGTGGTAAAAGTCGTTTAAAGCAAAGTATGAAAAGTGGAAGCAGGGGTGTTA
>CALYRA010000085.1 GCA_945292135.1 uncultured Dysgonomonas sp. | reverse complement strand
CAGGAATTCTTGTATCAGCAGATATAAGAGCATAGCCCCCATCATTGGCAAAATTAAATAGATAAGCTAATGTATCAGGAAAGGTCTCAATTTCCTTTGCTGATTTTGTTTTTCTAATATTATCTGATATTGATAATACTTGTACACTTTCAATCGTCCTTACCATAGATGATTTAAGACCATCTTTAGTTTTTGAAAAAGAATTGATTGCTTCTAATGCTTTAGATTTTGCATCTTCAATTTCAATTTTAGTTCCTTTTTCCAGTTCAACCAATGCCTGAATCTGTGCATCAGTCAGAGTAATACTTTTTGTATCAGCCTCTTGCTTTTGTTCGTTCAAATCTTCATTTGAACAACTACTAAATACGATAACAAGCATGGCAAATAATACTTCGAAAAGTAAATTTTTCTTCATATTGTTAATTTTAAAATATTGATACTTTGGGTTTTTTACTGTATAAATTGTAAAATCTATTAATGCAAAGAAACAAAAAAAATTGTAAAAACAAAATTTTAAATATGCTTATTTGCTATTCATAATTACATGATTTGTGTATAACTATCATTAAGAAACTATTTCAATTTAGATTGCTTATTCTTCAGCTAACACGCTTCATTATTTAGCTTTTTCGCTCCCTCCTCTATCTGTTTTGCCTGTTCTAAACATCTGGCTCTGTCAATATCATCCTGTTCATGTCCCTCTACCAGATTAGGGATTTCTTTGATTAATTTAACATCCCAGTTATACTCGAAAATATTTTCTAATTAGTAGATTCTGATGGAATCTGTTTTGTTGTTCATCTTGATATACTAATACTTCAATTCATTATCTGACAGACTATTGATAGTTTCCCTTTGCTTCTATTAAAAGAAAAACAAAATATGAGAAAAATTAATATTTTGTATATTTTTTCACAAAAACAATTTATTCGCTTGTGTATCGTAAAAATAAACAATTTATATTAGACATTGTCTTACTTTTAATGACAAAGTTTTATATGAAAATAAGGATTAAAATTAGATTGCGTAAAACCTATATTATTTAGTTCCTAACTCAATATAACATCGACGACTATTTAAAATCTATTACTTGATAATTAGATATTGCTTGTTTCAATAATACAGTGTCAATATTAGTTAAAGGTATTAATTGAAATTCGTAAGCATCGTTTCGTTTAACTTTATATTGCTCTACTCTTCTGACCGGAGATAAAACCGTAAATATATCATCATTCCAATACCCTAAATTTTGATAAGTTGCCTCGAAAGCTCTCGATTGATAATCAGCCGAAAAAATATCTTTGCCATAGAACTGCGAATCGTAAGTAAAATGAAGTAACCCGAATACAGTCGGCATCAAATCTATTTGCGATACAAGCGTATTTACCTGCTGCGGCTTGATAAAGCCCGGAGAGTATATTAAAGCGGGAATATGGTATTTTTCGAGAGGTATTTCCGTCTTTCCTGCACTTGATGCGCAATGATCCGCAACAATAACAAAAATAGTATTATCAAACCATGATTGCTTACGAGCTTCCGCCATGAAGTTGCCTATCGCGTAATCGGTATATTTAACTCCCCCATTTCGCGATTTGATATTTGCTGGAATATCAATTTTTCCTTCGGGATATGTAAAAGGGCGATGATTGCTTACGGTCATAATATGTCCAAAAAAGGGTTTGCCCGATTCTGCGTTTTCATTGAATATTTTAATCGCTTTTTTATACATATCTTCATCGCAGACGCCCCAGATATTGGCGAAAGTAATTTCATCTTTCGAAAAGCTTTTCTTGTCTATAACTTCATACCCATTACCCGAAAAGAATGTCTCCATATTATCGAAATAGCTATCGCCACCATATAAAAATTTCGTTATATAGCCATTATCTCTCAAAACTTTACCAATAGAAAAAAGATTTGAATTATTGGGGCGTTTTATAATACTTTCGCCCGGACTTGGTGGCAAACAGAGTGTAAGAGCCTCCAATCCTCTGACTGTTCTGTTTCCATTGGCAAAAAGATTATTGAATACAAGGCTTTCGTTTATAAGAGTATCCAAATTAGGAGTGAGATTTTCTGTGTTGCCATATACTTTGAGATATGACGCGCTAAGACTTTCGACCGTAATCAATATAATGTTTTTTCGTATTGGAGACAACGAATCATGTATTTGCTGAAGGTTATTTTGTCCTTCACTTTTATAGATATCATTTAATATTCTGATAGCTTCTTCTTGTGGGATAGTAATATAAAAATCTTTATAACTAAGCTCGCTATTAACAAATGCCGAGCAGAACTTATATGCCCCGTTTGCCTGTAACTCATTAGCAAAAACATTACCATGATTCTGAAAACGCAAATTGAATTTTAATCCCCAAAACGCAATGATAGCCAATAATAAGTAAGCAACAGATATAATAATTTTATTTAAAAAAGATGGATAACTTTCAAAGAGTCTTCGGTCTTTCCGAACAAGCAAAAATGTTAAAAAACCGGATAGTATGAACAAAACCGTAAATAAAGGAACAATAGGATATGACTCTTTTATGTTGCCAATGACTTCATTTGTATAGATCAGATAATCCACTGCTATGAAATTATATCTTACTCCGAATTCATCCCAAAATAAATACTCGCCTATACCAATGAAAAGTATGCTGGTAACATAAAGGAAGAAAACCAGATAATAGTTGATTTCGCCCCAAATCCTTCTTATTTTAGGAAAAAACAACCGCAGTCCGAAACTAAGAAATTTATACATTAAAAGTCCTTTTATTATCTTCGGAACAGCGCTTCCATATTCGTCAAAAACAGTGTTGAAAAGAAGTATATACCCAAGTGTTAAACCAATTGAACAGAAAATAATATACCCCCAAGGATTTCTGTATTTCGTCTTTGATATAAATATCAGACACAACCACATAACAAAAAAACCTATAATCGCTACAAACAGATCATTGGCTATACCCAAAAGTAAAATATGAACCCATCCAGTAAAAGTGAAATTTGTAACCGTTTGCGCGTTATTTAACAATATGATACGTGTAACGAACCCGACTGCGATGTAAAAAATTGTTAGCTTAATGAATGGGATAATATACTGTTGATACTTTCCCAAAACTTGACTCATTTTGTCTTTTGAGCCTGACACAAAAGTGATTATCATATTTATTGTATTTATTTTATTTATCTTACAAGTGATGTTTCACCACACTTTCGTGTGCGATAGATAGGTTATTAAATATTCGCTGAAAAAAGAAAACAAGATCATATAACTTAAGAAAATGACCGATATAATTGTCGCTTGATGCCCCGAATAAGCAGCCAAAAGATTAGTACCCTTGATTTGTGATATTTTCTTCATTGTGATAGCATATAATTTAAAAATCATATACCCTATCAGTATTCCTGATATTGCGCCAAAAACGACATCCGATATAAAATGAACTCCCAAATAAACTCGCGAATAAGCCATAATTAAAGCCCATATAAAAATAGACACGCTATAAACTCTGTTTCGGAATATTAATGCCGTAAATGAGACAAAGCCAAAAGCATTGGTCGCATGCCCCGAAATAAATCCATATTGTCCGCCGACATAACCATACAGGGTTCTGACATGCTCCATGATGCCGGGATAATGCGTTGGTCGTGAACGCGCGAAAAAAGGTTTAATCAGATTGGAAGAAAATTGATCACAAAAAACAAAGAGTAAAATAATGGCTATTAATAATGGTAACCATTCTTCCCATTTCTTTTTATATACAAGTGAAAAAATTAAAAAGATAATTATTGGCACCCAGATTATAGATCCTGAAAACAACCACATAACACAATCGGTAAAATAAGTATGCGATCCATTGATAACGAAGAATAAATCTTTTTCGAATGATAATATCCACTCCAACATAATAGCTGTAATTTTTATAATTAATCCTCGTCAAAGGTGATATTCTAATTTTGTAGAGAATTAGAATAAAAGGATGTTAAATTCAGAAAAAGGATAAATTCAAAATTTCTACTAAATCTGTTTGGTAACTTTGATAAAGATTTCGTATAAATAATTTACATGAAATAAAGCAGCTATTGCGAAATGGTATGTTTTTACAGGTTATCTTTACGATATCGACCTACTAATAGTTGAATATGAAAATACTGATTGTTGAAGACGAAAAAGAATTGTCGCAAAATATAAAGAAATACCTTTCTTCGGAAAATTATATTTGCGAACAGGCTTACAATTTTGATGAAGCGCTTGAAAAAATATCCTTATACTCTTACGAGTGTATATTGCTCGATCTTAACCTTCCGGGAGGGGATGGCTTAAAGATATTGGAGACGATAAAACGATTGAAAATAGATAGCGGTATTATTATCATATCGGCAAGAGGAACATTGGATGATCGCTTGGAGGGGTTGAAGATAGGCGCTGATGATTATCTTTCCAAACCTTTTCCATTGTCCGAATTAAGCATGCGCATATACGCTCTGTTACGCCGCCGACAATTTTCGAACAGCAATACGCTATCTTCCAATGACGTAGAAATAGATTTGCTCGCTAAAAGGGTCACTGCTAAAAATAAGGATATCATACTAACAAAATCGGAATATGAATTGCTGGTATATTTGGTCAGCAACAAAAATAAAGTTATTTCGAAGAATGCTATAGCGGAACACCTTTCGGGCGATATGGCTGATATGCTCGACAATCAGAATTTTGTATATGCACATATCAAGAATCTGAAATTGAAGCTTGCCGAAGCTGGATGTGTTAATTATATTAAAAATATTTATGGAACGGGATATCAATGGGAAGGATGAAAAGCTTGTTAAGCAAAAGCATGCAACATTTTACGATATCAACTATCATTATACTGATATGTTGCTCACCCTTGTTTTTCTTTGTAATGAAGCATTTTTATGCGGAAGATATTGATGAGTTGATTATTTTCAGGAGCGATGAGTTCGTGTCACACTATTTGCCAACTTTCACTATCGATGAAATATCCCATTGGAACAAATTCAATGATGACATGCAGATAATAGAACCCGGCGAAACTTATCCGTTGAATCAGGTAATTCAAACTCCCTATTTTAATAAAGCAGAAGGACATGAAGTAGATTACCGGGTATATTACAAAAAAATAAATGTCGAGGGAAGTTCTTATATTTTAATGTCACGCATTCCCATGATTGAAGACAAAGATTTGATTGCTACGCTTATCGGACAATATGGTTTATTATTTTTGATATTGTTTTTGTGCATGTTTGTTGTTCAGCAAATTATGGCAAAAAGATTATGGAAACCATTTTACAACAGCCTGTCAAAAGTAGATAGCTTTGATATTGACAAAGGTAATGTTCCGCTGTTTGATGATACCAATATAAAAGAATTTAACAGATTAAACGCAATGCTTTCTAATTTGATCAATAATAACCTGAAAGCCTATAATCAGCAGAAAGAGTTTGTTCAGAATGCTTCTCATGAACTTCAAACCCCTTTAGCGGTATTTCAAAGCAAACTGGACGTGTTTTTTCAGGAGCCCAATCTTTCCCAAGAGCAGGTACAAACCATACACTCATTTTATGATATCCTTTCTCGTCTTACTCGATTGAATAAAAATTTGTTATTATTGGCGCGAATAGACAACAATCAATTTAAAGAAACTGAAAAAATTGACTTCAATCAGTTATTGCTCAAACAGCTTGACAATCTGAGAATTTTGGCTCAAAGTGATGGTATTTCAATAATAACCAATATTATAGGTCAAATACATTTGTACGCAAATAAAATACTATTGGAATGCCTTATCAACAATTTGGTTGTAAATGCAATTCGCCATAATACCCAAATGTGCGATGCAAAAATTAATATTACAGTTGACAACAATTCGTTTTTCATCCAAAACACAGGGGATAAAATACCTCTGGATAATGAAAAAATATTTCGCCGTTTCAGCCGCACATCCGAAAATAAAAAAGGTAACGGTTTAGGGTTATCAATCACATGGCAGATATGTAAGATTCATAATTGGAAGATAGAATATTCTTACAAAAATGATATGCATTGTTTCGAAGTGAAATTTCAGACTGGAGAATAAATCACATCTTAAATATTTTACCATTATTTTCGTTAAATCTTATGTTTTACCTGATATTCATAATATGTTAAATCCGTGATTCTAATGCGATTTTAAGGTTTACCTTTAACCGTATTTATTGTTTATAAAATGGTATGTTAACCGATTTTTATGCTCATATATGTAAT
>CALYRA010000084.1 GCA_945292135.1 uncultured Dysgonomonas sp. | reverse complement strand
TGTTATTGCCCCAGCCATCAGATCAGGATATTCTGTTGCCCGAACTGAATAAAAACGTTCAAATCAAATATCTTTATAAAGAAAATAAAGGAGGATTGAAACGAAAAGCATACGACAATATAATGATCTTTTATCCCCGTCTCTTTTCTAAAATGAAAAAGATAAAAAACAAAGATTATGATATAGTCGTCTGTTTCAAAGAAGGATTTTACGCCCGCTTTTTCAGTAAAATGAAACTACCCAATATATTGTGGATACATAATATACTATATAAACATACATACGAAATAAGATCATTCAAAGAAAAACTGGCGGTATGGCTCAATAAAAGGCAGATTAAGATTACCCAAAAATCATATATCAATTTTGACAAGGTTATTTGCGTATCAAACGCTTGCCTTAAAGCATATATAGACATATTATATGGCGGGAAGAAGCCCGATCAGGACATACATTTGATATATAACGCGATTGACCTGTCGCAGGTCGTACTTAAATCCAAAGCGCCGATAGAAGCCTTACCGCAAGACCGAACAAATTTTATACTCATTACCCGAAACTCACCCGAAAAACGTACCGACAGATTGATAAACGCTTCAGAACAATTGAAGAACGAAGGCTATAACTTCCATGTATATATATTGGGAGATTTGAATAAGCGGGATTGCGAATCCGAACTCGAAAACAGAAGATTGACAGAATACATAACCTATTTAGGGCGAATAGAGAATCCATATCCATATATTTTACAATCCAAATGGCTGTTGTGCGTTTCCGAACGTGAAAGTTTTTCATTAACTTTGTTGGAATCAATGGCTTTGAATACGCCTGTGATAACTACCGACTGTGGCGGACCGGCCAATATCGTAGACAACGGAAAATATGGTATTCTGGTTGAAAATAGCGGACAAGGAGTTTATCAAGGAATGAAGAAGGTTTTGGAACAACCATCTCTATCAGTGGATTATAGTAAAGACTTAGCCACAGCCGTGTTGCGATTTGATTATAAAGACTGGTTGGAAAATATAGATAAACTGTTAAAAATATAAAATAAATATTTACTTATTAACAATATTCCGTATTTTTCAACAATAACACCATACTTTTATGAAATTACGTCAGTATCCTGTTTTTTATTCTTTAATTTGCCAACCAAACTAAAAAAGAGCTTTTTCTATGGGAAAAATTATAGCTTTAGCAAATCAAAAAGGTGGCGTAGGTAAAACTACTACAACTATTAATCTTGCGGCGTCATTAGCCGCTTTGGAAAAAAAAGTGTTGGTTGTGGACGCCGATCCCCAAGCGAACGCTTCATCCGGACTGGGAATAGACGTTCGCAAAGTGAAAAATACAATATACGAATGTCTGATAGGCTCATCCTCCGCAAGCGACGCCGTAGTACCCACAGATATCGAACGTCTTTACGTATTGCCTTCACACATTAACTTGGTAGGAGCCGAATTGGAAATGCTGAACATTGAAAATCGGGAAAGGATACTTTCGGAAGTATTGCATCCCCTTCGCGAAGAATATGACTACATACTTATCGACTGCTCGCCATCATTAGGATTGATTACGGTAAACGCTTTGACAGCGGCCAATTCGATAATCATACCCGTTCAATGCGAATACTTTGCCCTTGAAGGTATCAGTAAATTATTGAATACGATAAAAATAATCAAATCCAAATTGAATCCCGAACTCGAAATCGAAGGCTTTCTTCTGACGATGTACGACGCCCGTTTGAGACTTGCGAATCAAATATACGAAGAAGTTAAGAACCATTTCCAAGAATTGGTGTTTAATACAGTAATTCAACGAAATATAAAACTGAGCGAATCACAAAGTTTTGCGCAGCCCGTAATCATTTACGATGCGGCTTCCCGAGGTTCAATCAATCATATGCAACTCGCAAAAGAACTAATAGAGAAAAATTCTTAACTTTGCAAACTATTTAAAATCATTATATATTCAGTTATGGCTAAGAAACCCGTTTTAGGTAGAGGACTAGATGCTTTGATTACGCTTGAAGAAGTTAAAACAGAAGGTTCATCATCGATCAACGAAGTAGAATTGTCTAAGATAACAGCTAATCCCGATCAACCCCGTCGAGTATTCGACGAAGAAGGATTACAAGAATTAGCGACATCTATCAAACAGATAGGCGTTATTCAACCCATAACATTACGTCAGATAAATGAAGACTCATATCAGATAATTGCCGGAGAAAGGCGTTTTCGCGCATCCCAGCTCGCAGGATTAAAAGCCATACCAGCATATATCCGAACCGCAGAAGATGAGACGGTCATGGAAATGGCGTTGATAGAGAATATTCAACGAGAAGATCTGAACTCAATAGAAATAGCCTTAGCATATCAGAATCTTATTGAATCATACGATCTCACGCAAGAAAAATTGAGCGAACGCGTCGGAAAGAAAAGGACAACAATAGCCAACTACCTTCGTCTTTTGAAACTACCGGCCGAAATTCAAATGGGTATCAGAGACAAGAAGATAGATATGGCGCACGCCCGTACGCTAGTCACCTTAGAAGACGCAGCAGCGCAAATCGAATTATACGAATTGATTTTGGAAGAAGGACTATCAGTTCGAAAAGTAGAAGAATATGTAAGAGCAATCAATAATGGCTAAAAATTAGAAAACATTTTTTTATAATAAAAAGCAGTAGAAAAATTTAATAAAAGCGGATTAAAAAAAGCGACTCCCGAAGAATTTAACCTGCTGAAAACGCATCTTTCAAAATACTTCGGTTCAAAAATACAATTAACATGTAATGAACAAGGAAAAGGAAAGATTAGTATACCTTTCAAATCAGAAGAAGATCTGGAAAGAATAATTGCAATTTTTGATCAATTAAAAAAATAAAAGCGAAAATTTCCAGTTCTTCAAATATGAAAAGTAACTTGATAATATGTCTGATTTTTGTTTTAGGAGGTTTTTTAGTAACAATATCTGCGCAAGAACGTGATACCACAATTGTAAATTCGGAACAACTGGAAGTAGGCGCAGCTAAATTATTTAAAGACACGATAACCCCTACCGTAAAATCATTGACGCTGCGAGAAGAACCGATAGATATAAAACAAAAAATAGAAGTTCCATTTAAACCAAACTCTACAAGATCAGTAATTTATTCAGCCGTATTTCCGGGACTGGGACAGATTTACAATCGAAGATATTGGAAACTGCCGATCATTTATGGCGGTTTTTTAGGAGTAGTCTATGCCGTGACATGGAATGGAAGATATTATAGAGATTACACAGATGCGTTCAGAGACTTGTATAACATGCAGGCAGGCAGACCCGGCGGCGATAGTTGGAAAAACTTTGTGCCAAGCTCAGTAGTAAGCGATATAGAAAATGATGTGACTAAAAGGCAGAATTATCTGAACAGATTTAGAAGACAAAAAGATTTTTATCGAAGAAATCGAGATTTAGCAATAATAATAGGAGTGGGATTGTATGCCCTTTGTATAATAGATGCGTATGTAGATGCTCAGTTATACGATTTCAATATGTCCGAAGACTTGTCGATGCGCATTGAACCGGTCATTTGGACGCCGACTCCCGTATCTAAAACATCAGTAGGTATTACTTGCAAACTAGTGTTTTAATGCACTTGTTACAAAGTAAACCGGTGTTTTTGTAACTTAAAATTAAGTAAACGATTATGTTGAAAAAAATAACAATAATAAGCATTTTGCTTAACCTTACAATTTGTGTCCTACCACAAACAAACGTGCCCAAAAATGTAGTCGTAAATAACGTTACCGATTCTGTTACAAGATTTCCCGTAAATCTGGAAAACAATGTAGATGAATTATTAACAAAATGGGCGAAAAAAATGCGTCTCACCGAAAGTTGTAATTACAGAGACGAAGGATTGATAACATATCCCGATTCCGTATACATACAACGTCTTTACGCCTTGCCTACGACGATGGAATTGTCATATAACCCATTAGTACGTAAATATATAGAAATGTATGCTCGTCGAAGGAAGCAAGTAGCCTTCATGTTGGGAGAAGGCAAATACTATTTTCCCCTTTTCGAACAAGAATTAGACAAACAAGGCTTACCCTTGGAATTAAAATATCTGCCCGTTATAGAATCCGCATTGAACCCTATCGCCCGATCCAGAGTAGGAGCGACAGGCTTATGGCAATTTATGATGGGTACAGGTCGGATGTATGATCTTGAAATAAATAGTCTCGTTGATGAACGGAGCGATCCCCGAAAATCGACAGAAGCAGCCGTAAAATACCTTAAAGTCCTGTACGGTATATATAAAGATTGGAATCTGGTAATCGCAGCATACAATTGCGGACCCGGCAACATAAATAAAGCAATGAAACGAAGCGGAGGAATGAGTGACTATTGGGCTATATATCCCTATTTGCCGCGCGAAACAAGAGGATATGTTCCCATATTTATAGCCGCCACATATATAATGAATTATTATGACAAACATGAAATCTGTCCGGCGCAATGCAATCTACCCGCAATGATGGATACCGTTGTCATAAATAAAAATCTGCATTTTCAGCAAATAGCCGATATGATAAACATTTCGCTGGATGAATTAAGAGCATATAACCCGCAATTCAAAGAAGACATTGTTCCCGGAGAATATAAGCCCTATATCCTGAATATGCCACTGACTAAAATAACAGCCTTTATAGATAAACAAGATACAATTTACGAGCACCGAAAAACAGAATTGTTCACGCATCGAAAAGAAGCCGGTTTAGATGTCGTTGGAGGCGTTGCCGGACTTACCCATAAAGTAAAAAGAGGCGAAACATTGAGCGGGATAGCGCGCCGATATGGAATTACGCTTGCGCAATTAAAAAAATGGAACGCATTGAAACAGAATACTGCGCCCGTAGGACGTAAGTTGAATGTTTCCGACCCCGTTTTGGCGAAGACGAAAACCGCAAACACAGCAACTCAATTGGCAAGCAATACGGCAAAAACGGCCGTAAAAGAAGAAGCCGTAACCGTTTCCGATGAAACCAATAACAAATTATATAAATTAATAAAAAAGACAAAACCTGCGAACGCTATAATGCGTTATAAAGTAAAGAAAGGCGATACATGGTATGGAATTTCCCAAAAACAAGGCGTTTCAATAGCCGAAATCAAGGCTCGAAACAATATAAAAGGAAATAATTTAGTAGCAGGAACGACGTTGACAATAGAAAAAAAGCAAAATGTGGTAACGTATGATACCGTTTATTTCGCGGAACCCCAGCTGGCAGTACTCGAACATGACGCGGAATCTATTACCGGATTACTAACAGAATATACCCAAGATTTGAATAAAGAAGACCGCACATCATTTCCACGCATCAATCTCGATAATTCGGAAGAAGATGACGAAAATGAAGACTATATAGGCGGTACAAATCTGGACGCAAATCGCATAATATATCATAAAGTAAGAATCGGAGAAACGATACCACAAATCGCAGCTCGATACAAAGTGTCAAGAAAAGATATAATTACATGGAATAAACTATCGTCAAAAGTCCCAAAAGTAGGACAGCGATTGATGATATATTTACCCGAAAATACCAAAGACGGAGTTTAGACCCGACAATTCGATGATTATTTTTGAATTGTTTTAGAATTAAAATTATTTCACTTTAATAATATTTCAATATAACACATATTGATAGATTTATTAATTTTGCTTTATATTTAAATATATGAATAGCAAAGAACAAGAGATTCAGGACGATTTACTTATTGAGAATGAATTTAATGCATTAATTAAAGATTATCTCAATACAAATCATCGACGCAAGGTTGAAATAATAACTAAAGCATTTCAGTTTGCCAAAGAAGCCCATAAAGGCGCCCGACGACGTTCCGGCGAACCATACATTATGCACCCTTTAGCAGTAGCGCGAATAGTATGTGGCGAAATAGGATTAGGTTCGACGTCAATTTGCGCAGCCTTACTCCATGATGTAGTAGAAGACACCGAATACACCGTAGAAGAAATCAAGGGGCTTTTTGGAGAAAAAGTAGCCCGGATCGTAGATGGTCTGACCAAAATTTCGAACGGAATGTTTGGAGATAACGTCTCGGCTCAGGCAGAGAATTTCCGAAAACTTTTGCTCACGATGTCCGAAGATGTTCGGGTCATACTCATAAAGATCGCAGACCGTTTGCATAACATGCGTACGTTGGGCTCCATGGCTCCCGCGAAACAATATAAAATATCAGGAGAAACAATGTACATATACGCCCCGCTGGCTCACC
>CALYRA010000083.1 GCA_945292135.1 uncultured Dysgonomonas sp. | reverse complement strand
CTACAATAGTTATCTTAACGGTGAAGACCTAACCTTTGTCCGGTTCGCTTTCTACAATAACTTCACCACCGTGCATTTTCACGTATTCACTCACCAAATGAAGTCCTACGCCGGTACCCGAAGGATTTTCCTTGTGTTGAGTTTCGATTCGGAAAAAACGATCGAATATTTTGTTCAAATATTTTTTTTCTATCCCAATACCCGTATCGGCAATTTTAATTAATATATTTTTCTTATCCGAACCAATTTCTTCATTAATTCCGACACTAATATTTACCTCTCCTTCTTCCGTAAACTTGAAAGCATTTGAAATCAAATTGACAATGATTTTATTCATCTTGTCGGGATCAAATTCAATAAATAATTTGTCAAGATAACTTGTGAATGTAAAACGAATATCCTTTTGTGCAGCTAAAGTGGTAAACGAGTTACATATATCGCGGATAAAACAAATAATATCGTTCTTCACGAGATTTAACCCGACTTTATTGAGATCAAGTTTTCTGAATTCAAGAATCTCATTTACCATGTTGAGCAGATTGGTAGCATTGCGTCTGATTATATTGAGTAAGTTTTTTTGTTCTTCGTTTGCAGGATTTTTTAATAATTTATCAACAGGTGTAAGAATGAGCGTTATGGGAGTTTTAAACTCATGGCTGATATTTGTGAAGAACTTGAATTTTAGTTCATCTACTTCATGCATTTTTTCCGCTTCAAGTACTTTTTGGGTCTGCTTAAACTCTGTTTCCTGTTTGTTCAGTTTATATTTTGTAAACAGCCATACAACCAATAAAATTAGTATAAAATAAATCAAATATGCCCACCACGAAAGCCAGAGAGGAGGTGTGACAACTATTTTCATTACCAATGGATTTTCAGACCAAATACCGTCATCATTGCTGGCGTATATAATCAAATTATATGTTCCGGGATTAAGATTTGAATATGACACTGTTCCCAATCCTTTCTTAGTGGTTGTCCAATCTTTATCAAGACCTTTCAATTTGTACCTGTATTGATTTTTTTCGGGATGAATATAATTCATTGCCGAAAAGGCAAGAGTAAAATTTGTTTCGTTATATTTTAATGTTATTTCATTTATATCTATTATTGACCGTTTTAAAATTACTCTTCCTTTATACTTTACATTCGGTCGAATTACCTGATTCGAAATCAATAATTCGGGAAATCTTGGTTTAGGCGCCATTTTGTTAAACGAAATTTTGTCAGGATTGAATGAGACATAGCCCTTAGTCGTACCTATATAAATTTGTCCCGTTCTGTCTTTAAACGCGGCATTAAGATTACATACAGCGCTGGGAAGCCCATCCTTCGTATCGAAATAAGTAAGCGTATATTCGAGTTTCTTCGATGCGTACGAACATTCTATATATACCAATCCATTGCGGGTTCCTGCCCAGATGTTGCCATTATTATCTTCTACAATCGAAACAATTTCTTCATCAGGTATCCCGTTTTTGCTATTGATATAATTGAAGGCGTTAGTCTCCGGATTATAAACATTAATTCCATTATCAGTCGCTATCCATAACAATCCGCGTCTGTCCATAACCGTATTGTTACAGATGGCGCTCGATAGCGAGTCTGACAATACCAGTTGATTAAAAACAGGATTCATCTGTTCTTTGCAATTGATTATATTCAGTCCTCTGTCCGTACAGAAATATATATCCTCTTTGTTGTTTCGGAAGATCGACAAAATAAAATCTGATAGCAAATTCGGTTCATTTAAAGTATTATAGCGAGTAAATATCAGACGCGAATCATCCAGTCTGTTAATGCCTCCTCCCAAAGTGCCTATCCAAAGATTATTGTCTTTATCTTCAGAAATGCCGTAGACGCTTCGGCTCGAAAGAGAATTTGGATTATTTTCATCAATCTGGTAACGGCGGAACGATTTACCGTCAAAAGCATTTATACCTCCCAGAAAAGTGCCTATCCATATCGTTTGTCGATGATCGCTTATAATGGAAGTAATAATATCAGACGATATGCTGTGCGAGTCATTTATATTATGCCTGAAATTTTCGGTTTTGTGATTTTGCTCGTTATATTTTATCAATCCCGATCCATTTGTGCCAATCCAAAGATTGTCATTTTGATCTTTATATAAACTATTGCAATCGAATGTCTTGGCGGCTCTGCGAAATTGGTAAAACAATTCGGGTTTCCTAAACTTGAACATGTTTGGATGATAGTACGAAATACCATTCTTGTAGGTTCCTACCCAAACGATGCCATCATTGTCGCAAAATTCGCTGATGATCGAATTTTGGCTGATCGAATTATCATCATAGATATCATTATTTAGTACAGTCGTGGTATTTTTATGTTTATCGAATATATTTATGCCGCCGTGATCTGTTCCGATCCAAAACAAACCTTTTTTATCCTGCACAATACATCGTACGAAGCTATTCGACAATAAACCGGTAGATTCTTTATCCAAAAATTGCCATTCGTATGTTTTCATGTTCAGAAAAGCTGCTCCTTTATCGGCAACACCCGGATAAAGCCAAAGATCATCATCGGAATCGATCATTATACTTTTTACGATCGTCGAATTATGTGCCTGATCGCGGAAATATGTATTACGGTAATCAACCATTTGTGTTTCTTTATTCAAACGCTCCAATAATCCATTTTTGAACAATACCCATAAATGCTTATCCGAAACGTCAATTTTTTCGATTTCGCCATCGCTGAAAGTTTTCGGATTATTCTCCTCCTGCGAAAAGTGTTTCACCGCCTTTGTCTTATTGTTGTACCAATAGATACCAGTATCGCCATAACAGGCATAGATATCTTTTTCAGAACAAAATTTTATCAATTGAGGATTGGGCGGCAAACCATAAGTAGCTAATATACTATCCGAATTTGAAAAGAAAGACTCAATATCAGGATTATATACTTCATATTTCAGGATTCTGTTAAATAACCAAAGATTGCCTGAAGCATCTTCCTGTATAGAGGTTATCTTATCGGTAGAGATACTTTGCGGATCACTTTTGTCAGGTCTGTATATTTTGAAACTCTGTCCATCATAACGGTTCAATCCGGAGTTGGTCGCAAACCACATAAAACCGCGACTGTCCTTAAATATTACCTCAATCTGATTGTTAGACAATCCATCCGAATTTGCAAGTCTGGAAAAATCATATATCTGAGATAAGACTGTCTGTATAATTATATTCCAAACGAAAAGGAGAAGGAGTATTCTTTTCATTGTTGCAGGTATAAATTTAGGTTGTATAAGCAAATTTAATCAAATCGTTTCATATTCATATATTCAACTATTGCGTATTAGCATTTTCGCCCGTCTATGGAAACATTTCCGCCCCTTCAACCAATCAGATTATACCCGTATCATAAACAAAACGACGGAAATTTTTTCTTCAATACCAATATTTTTGTTTCAAAATAAATCTAACTCAAAAAATCTATATTATGAAAAAGAAATGGAACTACATTTTAGTACCTCTTATCTCGCTATTTATTCTTTGCAATTGCGGTTCATCCGTCACGAAAACAGACGATGGAATTATTATTGCGATAAATAACAAAGAAACAGATGCCGCTAAGAAGATCAAACTTCAGGTCATTACCGATGATATTATCCATGTAGAGGCAATTACGAACACCGATTTCACAAAAAAAGAAAGCCTGATAACAAGCTATAAAGAAACATTAAAAGATGGATGGACAGTTAGCGAATCCGAAAATGAAGTAACCCTTAAGACTTCATCACTGACAGCTACGGTTTCACTCCTTACAGGAGAAGTCGTTTTCACCGATAAAAATGGAAAAGCGCTTTTAACCGAAAATAAAGGAGGAGGAAAGAACTTCACGAAGATGGAAGTCGACGGATACAAAGCATACGCTATCAGGCAGGTTTTCGAATCGGATGCGGATGAGGCTTACTATGGATTAGGACAGCATCAAGCCGATGAGTTCAATTATAAAGGTAAGAATGAAGTCCTCTTTCAGTATAATACCAAAGTATCCGTTCCTTTTGTTGTATCTTCAAAAAACTATGGCATATTATGGGATAACTATTCTTTAACAAAATTTGGAGACACCCGCGATTATGCCGATTTAGATCAATTCAAATTATATGATAAATACGGAACTGAAGGCGGATTGACAGCAACCTATATGATAAATGCGGATCCCCAAAAAGTATTTGTCGAACGGAGCGAAAAGCAAATAGATTATGAAAATCTGGAAACCGTAAAGAAATTTCCTGCCGATTTTCCGTTTTATAACTCGCGTATAGTCTGGGAGGGAGAAATAGAACCCATTGAAAGCGGAATTTACCGTTTCATCCTTTACTATGCCGGATATACAAAATTGTATATAGATGGAAAAGAAGTCGTACCCGAAAGATGGCGTACAGCATGGAATCCTAATAGCTACAAATTTACGGTAAACCTCGAAAAAGGGAGAAAACATAAAATAAAACTCGACTGGAAACCCGATGGAGGAATATCCTATATTAGTCTGAAAGCCCTAAGCCCTCGTCCCGATACGGAACAAAATAAGTTGTCGTTATGGTCGGAAATGGGTGACCGGATTGATTATTATTTTATTCATGGAAATAATATAGATCAGGTTATAAGCGGTTACCGTACATTGACCGGCAAATCGCCGATAATGCCTAAATGGGCTTTGGGTTTTTGGCAAAGCCGTGAACGTTACAAAACTCAAAATGAACTCTTAGAGACAGTCGCCGAATATCGTAAAAGGAATATTCCACTCGACAATATAGTACTTGATTGGTCATATTGGCCGCAAGATAGTTGGGGCAGCCATGATTTTGATACGGCACATTTTCCCGACCCCGTAGGAATGATAGATAAAGTGCACGAAATGGATTCACGTATAATGATATCGGTATGGCCTAAATTCTATCATACGACAGACCACTATAAAGCATTCGACCAAAAAGGCTGGATGTTTAACCGTGCCGTAAAAGACAGTATACGCGACTGGATAGGTAAAGGCTACATCGGCGGATTCTATGACGCATACAGCGAAGGCGCGCGTAAACTCTTTTGGCAGCAGATAAACGATAAATTATATTCTAAAGGTATCGACGCATGGTGGATGGATGCTTCAGAACCTGATATCTTGTCGAACGCAAGTATGCAATACCGTAAACAACTGATTAACCCTACCGCTTTAGGATCGTCTACCGAATATTTCAATACCTATGCCCTTGTCAATGCAATGGCAATATACGAAGGTCAACGATCGGTCAATCCAGACGAGCGAGTATTCTTACTTACCCGTTCGGGCTTTGCCGGATTGCAAAGATACTCTACTGCAACATGGAGCGGAGATATAGGTACACGCTGGGAGGATATGAAGGCTCAAATATCGGCGGGACTTAACTTTGCTCTTTCAGGTATACCGTATTGGACAATGGATATAGGCGGTTTCTGTGTAGAAAAACGTTATGAAATAGCTAAAGAAGGATCGGAAGATTTGAACGAATGGCGCGAACTAAATGCGCGTTGGTTTCAGTTCGGCGCGTTTTGTCCTTTGTTTCGCAGTCATGGACAATATCCTTACCGTGAAATATATAATATTTCTCCCGCAGGTCATCCGGCTTACGAAAGCATGGTCTACTATACAAAATTACGCTATCGTCTGATGCCATATATCTACTCGCTTGCTGGTATGACATACTTCGATGACTATACCATTATGCGAGCATTAGTTATGGATTTCAATAATGACGCTAACACTCACAATATAAGCGACCAATATATGTTTGGTCCCAATATTATGGTTTGCCCCGTATACAAATACAAATCCCGTGAGCGTAATGTATACTTTCCACAACGTAGCAACTGGTACGACTTCGAATCAAAAAAACATATCAATGGAGGGCAAACGCTCAATGTAGATGCTCCATACGGACGTATACCATTATTTGTTCGCGAAGGCGCGATATTGCCAATCGGGCGCGATATACAGACAACCAAACAATCCCAAAATGATGATATGCTGTTACAAGTCTACACCGGTGCCGATGGAGAATTTATTATATATGAAGACGAAGGGACAAACTATAACTATGAAAAAGGATCATATTTAACCATAAACCTGAAATATAATGAAAAGAACAAGACATTAACGATCGGAGATACAAAAGGAGAATATACGGGAATGCCTCAGAAACGGACATTCAGTATCGAATGGATTAGCATAGACGGGAAAAAGCATTCAGCGTCGCCCGTTCAATACGAAGGGAAATCTGTCGATGTGA
>CALYRA010000082.1 GCA_945292135.1 uncultured Dysgonomonas sp. | reverse complement strand
CGTACGAAGAAAATATGTATCACCTCAATTTATTATATCAATAGTTGTTTTCGTAACTTCTATTTTACAAGCGATTATTACGTATGGTACAAATTCACGATTTAGCTTTCCATTTGAAATGTTTATGGTATTATCTGTTGCCTTAGACTATTTTGATTTCAGAAAGCTTATAAAACTAAAAAGTTGAAGGTTATACCTTCAACTTTTTCTCTATTTCTGAAATTTCATCTCTAAATATTTTGTCGACTTCCATCTGTTCTTTTACTGTCCGACAGGCATGCAAGACTGTCGCATGGTTTTTCTTTCCTATAAGAGAACCTATTTGAGCAAGGGACATTTCGGTATATTGTTTTGATAAATACATCGTCACTTGTCTGGCTTGAACGATTTGTCGTTTGCGTGATGCTGTATGAATCAATTCGGACTTAATATTATAAAATTTACAAACAATGTCCTGAATTGTATCTACTGTTATCTTCTTTTTCTCTATTTTCTTAATCGCTTGGTCGATTACACGGCGGGCAAGCGCTAAATCTATTTCTCGGTCATATACTAAAGAATGAGCCATCAAAGATACGATAACGCCTTCCAAATCACGGGCATTGTCGGTAACGTTTTCGGCTACATAATCTACTACCTCTTCTGGTATTGAAAGTCCGTCGTTTAGAATTTTATTGTGTAAAATTCTAAGTCGTAAATCCTTACTTGGATTATCAACTTTAGTTGTTAATCCCCAACGGAAACGTGTCAGCAAACGTTCTTCAACACCTTTGAGTTCTGATGGAGCTTTGTCCGATGTCAATATCAATTGCTTGTTATTTTGATGCAAATGATTAAAGATATGGAAAAGGGTATTTTGAGTTTTTTCTATTCCCGCAAGCTCATGTATATCATCAATTATCAATACATCTATACCTTGGTAAAAATTGATAAAATCGTTTGTCGTATTATTTCGACCTGCATCTGCGTATTGTACTTTAAATAAGTGTGCTGATACGTACAATACTCTTTTTTCCGGAAAAAGTTCTTTTATCTTTGTTCCTATCGCATGGCACAAGTGTGTTTTTCCAACTCCCGACATACCATGTACAAATAGTGGATTGAACGCCGTTTTTCCCGGATTCTTCGTTATAGCTTCTCCTGCTGTACGCGCCAATTTATTGCTCTCGTCTTCATAAAAATTGTCGAATGTATATTTTGGATTCAGTTGCGAATCAAAATCATCCCTTACGACTTTATTAAACGGATTCGGTATTTTATTCGCATTTTTAGGAGTTATTTTATCTACGCTTGGAGATTTAATCTCACCTCTATAATTAACGACTGTATTTGTCGTATTTTCGACCAAAATACGGTATTGTAGAATCGTATTATCCCCAATTTCCCGATGTAATGTAAATCGTAGTAAATCTATAAATTTATCCTCCAAATACTCGTAAAAGAATTGGCTAGGGACTTGGATTGTAAACACTTTATTTTCGTAAGAAAGCGGTACAATTGGCAAAAACCATGTTTTGAAAGCTGCTTCGGGAACATTGTCCTTAATTACCGTCAAACATCTAGCCCATAATTTTTGAGTGTCAGAATTCATTAATTATTCAGTTAAATTATAGTTTAAATAAAATTATCTTTATCGATTATTTCCTATTCTTTTTTTCGCTTTGCAAAATTCCCAATATATTTTCAGAAAAAAAAATGAGAATATTTTTGTTTTTTCATTTAATTATACAAAACCTTAACTCATAGTATTTTACATACAACTTTAAAGACTTCATAGATTAGTATTTGAAAACCCCTAGCAACTAGCTGATTTCAATCGATTTCATTTTCATTGGTAAAAAATTACAACCGACTTATAATACAAAAACAACCTAATACTCCGTAAGTTTTGAAATTTTGTTTTTTTCTTATTATTTAGATTGATTCTAAATAATAAGGATTAAAATACTTTTACGTTTATGTAACGTTGTGGGTTGTCTTTCACATCTTTGAGTAACTGAGAGGCATTACTGATAGTCGAATTTATGCTGTCATACATTTGTTTATCGTTTAGTAATAAACCAATAGTATTGTCTTTTGTAGTCAATTTAGAAGACAGATATTGAATATTTTTCATGGTAGAATCAACTGATTGATAGGTTGATACCAAATCCATTGTTTGCAGATCGTTTGATAATTTGGATAAATTACCCGTAGACGTAGCAAGGTTAGATGTAATGGTAGGAACATCTTTATTCAGATTTGTCAGCATTACATTTAATGCTTGAGTGGATTGAGCCAGATTATTTGTAATAGTATTTACATCTTTGACGGATTTGACCAAAGAAGAATCATTAACCAACACTTGAATTCCTGTTAATATAGAATCTAATTTTGGTATTAAACCAGCAAACTCCGGAATCAAATCACTTGCCGAATCCAATGCGCCTTTATGCCTCGTACCTACAATTGTATCTGAACCTGTATAGTAATTATTGGAATCGTAATTCACTTTAAGGTATATTACAGCTCCTCCAAGCATTTGAACGTCCAATACGAATTTACTGCCAATTGGAATATCTATACCTTTGTTCATATTGATCTTGGTTAAAACTCTTCTTGGATTATTCTCATCGAGCTGAATAGAATAAACTTTACCTACTTCTAAACCATTTATGGTAATTGGGGTTGAAGCTGTTAGACCTGCGACATCGTCGAATACGACATTATATGTATTGGAGGGGGTAAATAAATTTATTCCTCTCAAAAAACTAATACCAAAGTATAACAAAAATATTGCGATTATAAAAGCTATACCAATTTTTATTTCTTTAGTAACTTTGTCCATAATATGTATTTTGTATTATTTATTGCATTCGCTTTCCATTTACGAATCTAATAACAAACGCGTCTTTAAATTTTGTTTTAGCGTGTTTGTATAGTCTTTCGATTTCTTTTATATCAGCGGTCGAGCCATAAGTGTATTTATATCCGTTATCTTTATAATAATCAACCGGCGTAAGTCCCTTAAATTGAAATGAATTAGGGGCAAGCTTTTTATCTGAGTATAAAATTTGGATTCGATATTCAACTTTCTCTTTTTCAATTATTTCATTGTCTAAACGGACAGTTTTGGAAACATTGGCTGTAATAATCGTTTGCGGTTTTCTTTCATTTATCGGCTGGGTGACAATCCCCTTCCCTTGCTTCTTATCGAAAGTTTTTTTATATTTTGAAAATCCATCATATATTGCTTCCGCCATTTTCTTTTGCCCCGCTTTTGATGATAAAAACGCAGCTTCGGTCGAGTTGTTTATAAATCCCAGCTCAATAAGGACGCTCGGCATACTTGTCCTCCTCAAAACAAGAAATCCAGCTTGTCTGACTCCTCTGTCCTGACGCATTGCTTTGGTTTTGAAAGATGTTTGAATCATTGAAGCAAAATTCAAACTCTGTTCCATATATTTGTTGGTCATAAATTCAAATATAATATATGACTCTGGGGAGTTAGGGTCAAAGCCTTCATATTTGGCGGAATAGTCATCTTCTAATAAGATTACGGAATTTTCTCGTTGGGCTACCGCTAAGTTTTCTTCACTCTTGGCTAAACCTAAAATATATGTATCCGCACCTGTTGCGGATGAATTCTTTGCTTTTGTTGAATTGGTATGAATCGAAATAAAAAGGTTAGCTTTAGCTTTATTGGCTACATCGGCGCGATCGTTCAGATCTACAAAAACGTCATTTGTTCGTGTATAAATAACTTTGACATTTTTCATATTTTTTTTGATAAGTCCACCTAATTCCAGCGCTACTCCTAAATTAATATCTTTTTCTTTATATTTACCTCTAGAAGCACCACAATCTTTTCCTCCATGTCCTGCATCTATAACTACGACAAATTGATTTGTGGCAGATAGAAAGATCACAAAAAAAAATAATATAATGCCCAAAAATATCCCTCTCTTATTCATCACTCAGTTAATTATAAGTTTAAACCTTATAAACAACCTCATTAACAAGTTCTCTTCCCTCAAAAAAATCTTTAATGTTATTTAACGTCGTATGAGCAATATTAGACATTGCTTCTTCCGTAAAGAATGCTTGATGTGATGTGACGATTACATTGTTGAATGACAACAGACGAGCCAGAACTTCATCTGTCATAATACTATCTGAATAATCCTCATAGAAATAGGCTCCTTCTTCTTCATAGACGTCCAATCCGGCAAATCCTATCTTACGGCTTACTAAACCATCTATCAAGTGTTTTGTGTGAATTAGTTTACCTCTACCGGTATTTATAATCATTACGCCATCTTTCATTTTAGCTATTGATTCATCGCAAATCAAATATTCGGTTTCCTTAGTTAATGGACAGTGCAATGTTATAATATCGGATTGTTCATATATTTCATCTAAAGTTTGGTATGTATATCCCATTTTCTGAGCTGCAGTGTTGTCCGGAAAAAGATCGTAGGCAATAACATTCATGCCTAAGCCTTTCATTACTCCTATAACCGTTTTCCCGATCTTCCCGGTTCCGATTACTCCTATGGTTTTTCCACACATATCAAATCCTTGAAAACCGTTCAAGGAAAAATTACCTTCGCGCGTACGTAAGAATGCTCGGTGTATATGTCTATTCAAGCAAAGCATTAACGCTAATGTATGTTCTGCAATAGCATGTGGGGAATATTCGGGAACGCGTACGACTTTTATACGTTTATCGGCTGCTGCCATATCAACATTATTAAATCCCGCGCAGCGAAGTGCAATCAATTTTACTCCAAATGAACACAACTTATTGATAACCGCCGAATCGACATTTGCATTTACAAATATACATACCGCATCAAAACCTGACGCTAAAATTACATTATGCCTATCAAGATGTTCAGTAAAATATTCGAGTTCATATCCAAATTTTTCGTTTACCTTATTGAACATAGCCTTATCATAAGGCTTTGCATCGAATACCGCTATTTTATAAGCCATTATTTCCCAATTTAATCGTTATCAAAATCTAACATTTATTTTACATGCTCCGCTAAACAACAAAGTTAGATAAAATTATTTTACATCAATCAAAGTCCTTGTTAAACATTTTTTAATAAAACAACCATACTATTGAACTGTAAAAGGTTCTTTATAAATTGAAACCTATTCCGTGTTTATATTTACAGTGATTATTATTTTGCATAACTTACTGATCGCGTTTCTCTTATTACTGTAATTTTCACTTGTCCCGGATAAGTCATTTCATCTTGGATTTTCTTGGCTATATCTGTTGATAATTTTTCAGTTTCAACATCGCTGACTTTATCCGCGCCTACAATTACGCGTAATTCACGACCTGCCTGTATAGCATAGGTTTTCAATACGCCCGGATAAGATGAAGCCATTTGCTCTAAATCATTTAAGCGTTTAATATATGCTTCTACTATTTCACGGCGGGCTCCCGGACGGGCTCCTGATATAGCGTCACAGACCTGAACTATGGGAGCTAACAGCGTCGTCATCTCTACTTCATCATGGTGAGCGCCTATGGCATTACATATATCGGGTTTTTCCTTATATTTTTCCGCAAGCTTCATTCCTAATAGTGCGTGAGGTAATTCGGGTTCATCATCCGGCACTTTACCAATATCGTGTAACAATCCTGCTCTTTTCGCTTTTTTGACGTTTAGACCCAGTTCGGCTGCCATTATTGCGCACAGATTGGCTGTTTCACGAGCATGCTGCAATAAATTCTGCCCATAGGATGAACGGTATTTCATTTTTCCAACCAAACGTATTAATTCGGGATGCAATCCATGTATCCCTAAATCGATAGCAGTACGTTTTCCTGTTTCTATAATTTCTTCTTCTATTTGTTTTTTTACTTTCTGCACGACTTCTTCGATACGCGCAGGGTGAATTCGTCCATCGGCGACTAATTGATGTAATGCTAATCTTGCTATTTCGCGACGCACAGGATCAAATCCGGAAAGTACAATGGCTTCGGGCGTATCATCTACTACTATTTCAACTCCTGTGGCTGCTTCTAACGCGCGAATATTACGTCCTTCACGTCCAATGATACGTCCTTTTATTTCATCTGATTCTATATGGAATACTGTTATCGCATTTTCAATAGCGGTTTCCGTGGCAACTAGTTGGATGGATTGAATTATAATTTTTTTGGCTTCTTTATTTGCTGTCATCTTAGCCTCTTCCATCATTTCATTGATGTAAGATTGGGCATTGGTTTGAGCTTCTTCTTTTAGAGCTTCTATGAGTTTTTCTTTTACTTCTTCGGCTGATAGTCCCGATAA
>CALYRA010000081.1 GCA_945292135.1 uncultured Dysgonomonas sp. | reverse complement strand
CTCAAATTACGATAATTTTTTGAAATACCTTTAAATAGCGAAGTACGAGAAAGACGATTATCATATTTGCGAAAAGCGCTATAATAATATCTTGAGCCGAGTATTCCGCCCGCATGGATAATAAAGCCGTAAATGTTCCGGGGCCGGCGACCAATGGAAAAACGATTGGTACAAGCGTCGCTGAACCTCCGGGCGCATCGTTACGAAATATTTCAATGCCAAATACCATTTCTATGGATATAATAAAAATAACCAATGCCCCTGCGACAGCGAATGACGATACGTCAACATTAAATAACTTCAACAACCAATCTCCGACGAAAAGAAATAAAGTCATTATAACAAACGCGTATATAGCGGCTTTAAGAGGTTCGACTTTTCGCCCATCTTTTGTAAAATTGAGGAAAATAGGTACAGAACCCAGAATATCGATCAGGGCGAATAAGACGACAAAGGCGCTTGCTATGTGAGCTAAGTTGATTTCCATATTGTTAATATATTGAAATGCAGTATTTATGACAAAGATAATTCTTTTTGATGTCCTAATAAAAACATTTTGTAGTTTTGTAAAAATATAAAGATTAGTCCATGAATAGATATGGTTTCGTAAGAGTTGCCGCCGCAACTCCCAAAATGAAGGTTGCTGATTGTGAATATAATGCAGACCAAATCTTAAAGATAATAGCAGATGCGGAAGAACAAGAAGTTTTTGTTGTCGTTTTCCCTGAAATGTGTTTAACAGGATATACTTGCGCAGATTTATTTAATCAGCAATTATTAAGAGAACAAGCAATCAAATCGCTTTCTCGGATTTGTAATGAGACTTCCGATTATTCCGTAATTTCTATCGTGGGACTACCGGTGGAAGTAAACAATAAATTATATAATGCCGGCGTAGTTATAAGTGGAGGGATGATACGTGGTATTGTTCCAAAAACTTTTCTACCTAATTACAATGAATTCTATGATAAACGGTGGTTCTCGTCTTCAAGAGAATTAAAACAGAAAAACATAAGCCTTTGTGGTTGGTCAGTACCGATTGTTACCGACATTATATTTGAAAACGAATGGTTCAAATTTGCGTTAGAAATTTGTGAAGATTTATGGACTCCACAACCTCCTTCCGGATTTCATGCTTTGCATGGCGCCGATATTATTTTTAATTTGTCTGCCAGTGACGAAAACGCAGGCAAACATAATTATCGGAAAAATTTGATAAGTCAGCAATCAGCGCGTTGTATTTCAGGTTATGTATTTGCGGCGGCAGGAAATGGCGAATCTACTACCGATATTGTATTTGGCGGAAGTAGCCTGATTGCCGAAAATGGCGAAATATTGGCGGAAGCAAAACGTTTTTCTTTTGATAATTCGATTATTATCGCAGATGTCGATATAGAGCGCTTAAGAAATGACCGATTGAAAAATAAATCATTTTCAGTTTTAGAATATCCGTTTTTGGATAATTTGGAATATCGCAATATACATGTATCAAGGAAATTGGCAAAGAAAAAAACTTCTTTAATGTCAAAAACTAAGAAAAATCACGATGATACAGACTTATCTCTCAATCGTTATATTAATCCGACTCCCTTTGTACCGGCAAATGATAATTTGTTAAACGTACGCTGTGAGGAAATTTTTTCTATTCAGATAGGTGGATTGGCAAAACGACTTTTGCATACCGGAATAAAGAAAGCAGTTGTGGGAGTATCTGGTGGATTGGATTCCACATTGGCTTTACTTGTTATGGTAAAAACTTATGATAAATTAAATATACCGAGAGAAAATATCATAGGTATTACTATGCCGGGATTTGGTACGACGGATCGTACATATGACAATGCAATCACTTTGATAAAATCTTTAGGGGTTACATTAGTTGAAATATCCATTAAAGATGCGGTAATTCAGCATTTCAAAGATATAGCCCATGATATTAATACGCATGATATAACCTACGAAAACAGTCAAGCCCGTGAACGTACCCAGATATTGATGGACTATGCTAATAAAATAAATGGACTGGTCGTTGGAACAGGAGATTTATCCGAACTGGCTTTAGGTTGGTGTACTTACAATGGCGATCATATGTCGATGTATGCAGTTAATACGGGAGTTCCTAAAACCTTAGTTCGCACATTGGTCAAATGGGCTGCCGATACGCAAATAGATCAATCATCCAAACATATTTTGTATGATGTAATAGATACTCCGGTTAGTCCCGAGTTGCTTCCCGCAAATAAAGATGGTCAAATCGCCCAAAAGACAGAAGATGTCGTAGGGCCATATATTTTGCATGATTTCTTTTTGTATTATGTTCTTCGATTTGGATTTACGCCGGCTAAAATATATTATTTGGCTCAACATGCTTTTGAGGGACAATATACCAAAAATGAAATATTGAAATGGCTCAAAATATTTTCACGTCGTTTCTTTTCACAGCAATTTAAGCGATCATGTTTACCCGACGGACCGAAAGTAGGTTCGGTAAATCTTTCGCCACGTGGAGATTGGCGCATGCCAAGCGACGCTTCCGTTTCATTATGGTTGAAACAATTGGATGAGTTGGAATAATCTATTTGACGCAAAAAGGCTATTATTTTTTTAATAATCATTTTTATGGTCGTTTATACTGACTATAAGAATGTTTTTTTGACTTTTTTGATAAAAATATTTATCAATCATTTATAAAATTTACATTTCCTTTTGCCCAAGAAACATAATAGTTTACCTTTGAATTTTCAAAAATAAAAAGAAGGGCGTTAATATGTGTGGAATTGTTGGATATATAGGATTTCGTGAAGCTTACCCAATACTTGTAAAAGGACTCCGTCGATTAGAATACAGAGGTTATGACAGTGCGGGAGTAGCTTTAATTAATCACGATAATAAACTCTCAGTCCTAAAGACAAAAGGTCGTGTACAAGACTTGGAAAATTATGCTAAAGATAAAGATACGACAGGCACAATAGGAATAGCTCATACCCGATGGGCGACACATGGCGAACCAAGCAACGCGAATGCGCATCCCCACTATTCTCAATCTGAAAATTTAGCCCTCATACATAATGGTATTATTGAGAATTATGCCGTAATCAAAGCCGAATTAATAGATAAAGGCTATACATTTCACAGTAGTACTGATACGGAAGTATTAGTACAATTGATAGAATACATAAAAAAAATAAATAACTGTGATCTCTTCACGGCTGTTCAACTTGCATTGAATCAGGTTGTCGGCGCATATGCGATAGCAATTATAGAAAAAGGAAATCCCGATAACATTATTGCTGCCCGAAAAAGCAGTCCTTTAATTATTGGTATAGGCGAAGGAGAGTATTTTTTAGGTTCAGATGCGTCGCCGATTGTAGAATATACCAATAAAGTCATTTATTTGGATGATGAAGAAATTGCTATACTTTCGCGTAACAAAGATCCTAAAATTGTTACAATTTCAAATATAGAAAAAACTCCGGAAATAAAAGAACTTGAAATGAATCTCAGCCAACTCGAAAGGGGAGGATATCCTCATTTTATGTTGAAAGAAATATTTGAGCAACCGGAAACGCTGAGAAGTTGTATGAGTGGGCGTATCAATGTTGAAGGTACTAATGTTACGCTATCCGGAATAATTGACCATAAAGATAAATTTATCAATGCTCGGCGAATACTGATTATTGCCTGTGGTACATCTTGGCATGCAGGGTTGATAGGCGAATATTTATTTGAAGAATTTTGCCGTATTCCAGTTGAAGTCGAATACGCTTCAGAATTTCGTTACCGTCATCCGGTGATTTATTCCGATGATATAGTAATCGCTATATCACAGTCCGGTGAGACAGCGGATTCCTTGGCCGCAATCGAATTGGCACGTAAGGCGGGAGCATTTGTATATGGCGTTTGTAACGTGGTAGGCTCTTCTATTCCGCGTAATACAGATTCAGGATCTTATACGCATTGTGGGCATGAAATAGGCGTAGCTTCTACAAAAGCTTTTACGGCTCAAGTAACGGTTCTGACAATGATGGCATTAGCTATAGCAAAAGAAAAACAAACAATAGAAGAAGCGAAATACCTTGAAATAATAAAAGAATTGCAACACATTCCCGATAAGATTCAGAAAATATTGGATTTGAATGATAAGATAAAAGAACTATCATTGATATTCACCTATGCTCAGAACTTTATTTATTTGGGACGAGGATATAATTACCCGATAGCATTAGAAGGAGCATTAAAGCTGAAAGAAATATCTTATATACATGCGGAAGGTTATCCTGCCGCCGAAATGAAACATGGCCCTATTGCCCTTATTGACAATGAAATGCCTGTTGTAACTATTGCTACGCATAATACAATATATGAAAAAGTAGTTAGCAATATGAAAGAAATCAAAGCGCGAAAAGGGCGTATTATAGCAATCATAACAGAAGGTGATGAAACGATAAAAGCATTTGCGGATCACTACATTGAGATACCCTCAACCGTAGAATGTTTAGATCCTTTGTTATCATCCATTCCGATGCAATTATTAGCTTATCACATAGCTGTGAATAAAAACCGAGATGTGGATATGCCAAGAAATCTTGCGAAATCTGTTACAGTAGAATAAAATTGATTGATGGAAACATCTGTCTCTGATTTTGCCAAAGTGGATGTCGTTTGTCCCGAATGTGGACGAAAAGCTTGTTTTAAATCAACATGGAACGGTGGTTATATTAGACGTCCTCAAAATGAAGGTGTCTTGACATGTATTCATTGTGGTCTGGCAAAATCTTATAAATTGGATAATCTGAAATATTATTATGCAATTGAAGTTGGAGGACGCCACTTAGTAGGTCGTACCAAAGACGACTTTATAACTCTATATAATTATTTTAAAGAAAATAAAAGATGGGAGGAAGATCCTGATCTTGACTTTCCCAAAGTATTCTATATTAATAGAAAAGAACTTATAAAGAAAGCCGGGAAATTGCTGGATCAAGAAGTTTGATAATATATTTATCTTTCAGTTTATTTTGAAATAATACAGGCGTAAAGCAACCCTTTAAATGGTAAATAAAAATTTTATCATAAAACCTCCGAAAAAATAGTTCATGCCATGTCTATGATTCCCAATTTGGATAGGATAAGGTATTATAGATAAGTAATTTATTTTTATTTATACTAAAAACGACAAACTTTTGTTTGTCGTTTATAATTATTAGTTAATAGCTAATATATTTGTTTTGTAGCTTATTCGTCATCCGGATCAAATGGTTGATTATAACCTTCTCTTATTGTTTGTTTATGCCCATTAGCATCAGTAATAACAGCCGAAACGCCTGAATCTGACATATCTTCAGCTTCTTCAAAATATTTTTCAGCTTTTTCTGTATCTCCAAGTTTTCGATAGGTGCACCCTAATAAATAAGTCGAATCCAATTTTACTTGGTTATCACAGCATAAAGGACAATAACTTTCATCTTCATCATCTTCATCTACTTCCTCCAATAGCTTAATGACTTCTTCATATTGGTTTAAATAATAGTGGGCTAAGGCTGTTTCGTATATTGCTTTTTCTTCCTCTTCTTCATCTTCGGCTAATTCTGTCATCTTGTTAGCAATAAACAGTAGTTTGTTGTAGTCTTTATTTGAGCGTGCGGCATCAAAAGAATTTTCCAAAGCTAAAGAATTACAAATATCTTTTTCAAGCATTTCGTCGAATATAGCCAATGATTCTGAATATCTTTCCAATTCATTTAAAGCAGCTTGTTTATTTAGCAAAGCCATATAATAAATATCACTGTCTTTAGATATTTTTTCAAATTCAGTTAATGCTTCTTCACTTTTGCCAAAATCGACAAATAGTTTCATTTTATCTACGATAGAATGCTGATATAATGAAGAACCCTCAGGTACTTTATTATAAAAATCCAAAGCTTTGTCATAATCATCTTCCGACATAGCTTTGAATCCTCCCATCATATTTATCCATCCTATCTTTTCTGTTTCGTAATATGTCGCAAGGGCTGGATTTTGTAATTCTTTCGCGCATTCTACCAATAAATCATAAACTTTATCAGCATCAGAATTAGCATTCATTATAAAATCATGTATTCCAAGCAGCTGTTTTAGTATCTCTTCTGCGCTTTTATATTCCTTGGCTTTGACAGCGGCTTCTCCTGCATGCCAAACCAAAAGAATGAAAGCATCGTGATCGGAATCCAACTTTACGTTTTTGTATTCTTCCAGAGCTTCTTTATACTTACCAACATTCTTTAACGCAATAATTTTATTTATTAACGCATTGATATAAGATTTTGAATCTTTTGGCATTTCATGAAAGCGATCCAATA
>CALYRA010000080.1 GCA_945292135.1 uncultured Dysgonomonas sp. | reverse complement strand
CAGAATTACCGGCAGAATTTTTGATAATACAACGAAAGAGTTTATAGAATCAGCAAGTATAAGGTTATTAAATGCAAAGGATAGTTCTTATGTAACAGGAACGGTAACTGATCAGGAAGGTAAATTCAGTTTAAAAGTAAAAGCATCAGAGTATATCCTGCAAGTTTCATTTATGGGCTTTCAAACTCAATATTTTAATATAAGTTCTCTTAAAAATAATGGAGATTTGGGAAATATTTATCTTGATGAAAACGGAGTGATGTTGAATGAAGCTCTGGTCACTGCAAAAGCTGTTGATATACTCATAAAAGGTGATACTGTGGAATACAATGCAGATTCATACAAAGTACAAGAGAGTGCGGTACTGGAAGATTTGTTAAAAAAATTACCCGGAGCCGAAATTGACGAGAACGGAAAAATTACAATTAACGGAAAAGAAATATCTAAAATACTCGTTGATGGTAAAGAATTTTTCAGTGACGACCCAAAAGTCGCATCAAAAAATCTTCCTGCAAAAATGGTCGAGAAACTACAAGTTCTCGATAAAAAATCAGATTTAGCTCAATTGACCGGTTTTGATGATGGTGACGAAGAAACTGTTATTAATTTAAGGGTAAGACCCGGAATGAAAGAAGGATTGTTTAGTTCATTATTGGGCGGTTATGGTTCGAGAGAGCGTTACGAAGGTAATTCAATGATCAATTATATGCATAACAATACGCAGATCACTTTTTTAGGTGGTTTAAACAATACAAATAATGCGGGGTTTACAGATTTTGCAACCAGTATGAATAATGGCGGAGGTCCTCCAAGAGGCGTTAGTTTTGGCGCGAATAATGGTGTAGCGACAACTAAAAATATTGGTTTGAACTTTGCCACAGAAGTAAAAGATAAGTTTAAGATAAATGGAGATATCAGATACGGTTCTATAGACAATGATGTAAAGACGGAAAGGGAAAGGATATATGATGATAAGCAGAAACTTAAACGTATGACCTCTTTGTCTAAGGGAAACAACAAAAGTGAAAATTTTGGAACTAATTTCAAAATGGAATGGACTCCGGATAGTCTAACCAAAATTATATTCAGACCATCGGTTCAGTATAATAAAAATAAAAATGTACAGTTAGTGGAAGGTATTAGTACATATGCCGATGAAGAACAAAACTTTGACTATTCCCAAGACAGTTCTTTTTATAAATCCGACGCTGACGGATTAAAACTTAATGGAGACTTAACCTTAAACCGGAAATTGAATAGTAAAGGAAGAAGCATAACATTCCAATTGACCGGAGGTTTCGACAATACTGATACTGACGGATATAATTATTCGGGATCTATATTCAGGTTCAGGAATTATCCGGTTAAAACAGATTCAACAGGAACAATTACAAACCAACGATATGACCAAAATGATAAAGCTTATAATTGGCGAGCTTCCGCGTCATATATTGAACCTCTCGGGAAAAATAATTTTATCGAATTAGAATATTCAATTCAAAACAATAATACGTTAATGGATAAAAAAGTTTATAACAATAAACTAAAGACCAGAGTAGACAGCGTTACCCGTCGAATTGAAAACGATTTCTTAGTCCAAAATGTAAGTTTAAGCTTTCAAAGCATACGAGGAAAATATAATTATACAGTCGGGATCGGGGCAGAGCCTTCAAGTACAAAAACAGATATTGATATACCGAACACAGTAAAAAAAATAATTCCCCGCAGAAATAATGTGAATATTGTACCTCGCGCAAGATTTAATTATATATGGAGTAATCGCCATTCTTTAAGAATAGATTATAAAGGAACAACGATTCAACCGACAACACGTCAATTGTTTGATGGAGATTATACCAATACTTCAACAAATATCGAAAGAGGTAACCCAAATCTTGATCCGTCATTTAACAGTCGATTGACAATACGTTATCACAATTTTAACCCCGAAACTGCTTCCGCATTCATGGTATTTGGTAAAATTGAACATACTTTAAATGATATTGTAAACATCAGTTCATGGGAGGGTTCCAAAGACGTTACTACTTATCGCAACGTAAATGGAAATTTCAGCGCAAATGCCCGTGTAATATTTAATACTCCTCTGAAAAACAAGAAGTTTTCGTTCAACACCATGACTTACGGGAAAATTCTGCGACGTAATTCTTTTATCACTCAACGCCCTAACCCTGAACCATTAAAAAATCGGCTTTACCAATTTACCATACAAGAAAATATGGGTTTAAGGTTTACTTCCGATTATTTTGATTTCACTACCAGAGGAAACGTTAAGTTTGAAAGAGCTACTAACAATGTTTCCAATAATAACAAAAGCACTTATGACTATGGTGGATATGCCGATTTCACAATACATCTTCCTTGGAATCTGCATATTGATTCGGATCTTACATACTCGACCAATCATGGTTATGCGGATGGGTTTTCCCGTAACGAATGGCTGTGGAACGCATCTGTTTCGAAGGATTTCTTAAAGGCAAAAAACGCAACGGTTCGGGTTAAGATGTATGATATACTTAAAGAGAGAAGCAATATTTCTTGGAGTTCCGGAAATGGTTATAATCAATATACAAGAACTAATACGATAAATAGTTACATAATGGTCAATCTGGTATATCGTTTTCAGTCATTCAAGGGTGGAGCAAAAATGTCAGATATGCAACATGATTTCAGAGGGGAACATGGAAGAGGACCCGGAAGAGGCGGCAGACCAAATTAACGCAAAATCAGTATGACAGCTGTTTTAACGGAATGATGATAGATTTTAATCAAAATATAAGGAGCGCTATAACAATATAACGCTCCTTCATTTACATTTTATATAATCTACTCTTCGTAATAATCATCATGGTAATAGGAATTCTTTTTTATATTATAAGTCTTATCGCCATAATAACGAGATGTGCCATAATATCCTTCCCGACCTTTTACATCGTTAAACACGATTGCAATATGATCTATTTCATCAAATTTAATTTGATTGATAACGCTTTTAAAAAATGATTTGCTTGTCTTATCCTTACGCACGACGAACATTGTCGTGTTGACAATTTTCGCTAATATATACGCATCGGAAACCAATCCTATCGGACTACAATCTATTATAAGATAATCATAGGTATCTTGAAGATACTTAATTAATTCTTCTGTTTTGGATGTTTTTATTAACTCGCTTGGATTAGGCGGTAAAGTTCCGGCGGTAATAACGTCAAAACCAAATTTAGGATGTTTAATTATTATTTCATCCAAAGTAACTTGTCCAATCAAATAGTTCGAAACTCCTTTCGAAGCCTGCATCTTAAGGGTTTTAGCGACGGATGGTCTGCGCAAATCAAGATCTAATAAAACGACTTTCTTCCCCATCAATTGATATACCGATGCAATATTGGTTGCGATGAACGTCTTTCCGTCTGATGGTTCGGTAGATGTTATCAATATAGCTAAATGGCTTTCCTTTTGAGCCATATATTCTATTCTGACGCGAAGATTTCTGAAAGATTCGGCAAAACTGGATTTTGGATAATTTCTTACCAACACAACGCCTTTTCCCGCTTTTTTCGAAACATTTTCAATTGTACTGATTACCGGCAGCCCCGATATCCGTTCACATTCTTCTTTTGAAGAAATCGTAAAATTCAAAATCTCTTCTTTAAGTACGACAAATATTAATGGTATAAGGAATCCGATAACTAAAAAGAACGTATAATTTTTTCCCAATTCTCCTCCATTTATCGCGCTTGTAATAACACGCGGTTCTTCCAATATAAAGTTATCCGGCGTATTGGAAGCTCTTTGGATATTTGCCTCATACCTGCGTTGATTGAGATATTGTTGGTAAACTTCATTGAGTCGATTCAATCGTTGATATTTAATCAAAACTCTCTCTTGTGGAGGAAGATTATTAATTTGATCTTCTAATTCCTTATTTTTAAAAGCAATTTCTTCTTTATCTTTCAAAACATTTGATTGTATCAGACGAATTTCGGCTAATATCAATTCCCTTTGATCATTCAATTCGTTGAGAGTCTTTTCAAAAGTTGGATTCTTTACGCCAACAAGCTGCGATTTTTTGAGTGTCTCATTATACATCGCAATATATCTGGATAGCTTATTGGTTTGTAATCCGAATATTTCAGGGTCAATAATTTCTTCATTTGCTTTTAATGATGAAACAATTCTATCTGTAACGACAAGCACTGCTTTCTCTCTGATTGCCAAATCTTCCTGTTGCTTATCTATCTTACCTATTTCATCTCTTAAAGATGAGGACTTAACTTCATAAACGCCTGTCTGCTTTTGAAAATTATCTAATCTTATTCTTGAATTTTCTAATGAGTCTTCAATGATAACCAGTTGCTTATCTATAAAATTAATTGTCAAATCGGCTTGATAATTTTTCAATGACAAATTATAATTTTGAAATTCATCCAGAAGATTAGACATAAAATCCATATCTCTTGCAGGATCGTCTCCTGCCATATATAGCGCTAACGCCGATGACTCTGTTTCAAGCAATTTGCTACTGACGCGTCCGTAAAATGAATTAATTAGATGTTCTTTGGTTAAGAATTTAAAATTAAAACTTTCGAAATTAGGTTCATAAGATACTGTCTTTTTCAATTTTATTTTGAAAACGCCATTATCTATGATTTTGTCATAAGGTACAACGATGGAATAGGATGGATGATTATCTCCTGCTTCATAATAAATCTGGCAATGTTCATCATCAACATAAGCCAACCCATAGACATTAAAATATGCTTCTGGTTTTAGGTCAAACGAAAGTATTTCGACGGGAGTGTTCGCATAAAGGCTTACGCTCTTAAAAGCGCTTATTCTGAAATAATTAATCCACATTCTTGGGGGTAAGGCATTTACAGTCCGTTCGATCATTCCTCTTGATTTCAAAACAATTTGCTGATTCACAGCATTGCGAAGGATCGTTCCCATAGGTACTGCTCCTGATACGGGACTTACGTTACCTCTATCTTCTAACATCATCAACGCCTGAATCCCGTATCTGGGTGTCCAAGAGCGATTTTTAATATTGGCGATTATGAGGCATATTAAAATTGATATAAGAAATAAATACCAATATTTTAGTATTCGGTAAAACCAAAGTACAAAATCAAATGTAAAACCTGTCTTTGATTTTACTTCATCAAAATAAGGGTCATTAATCGGATTATATTTATTATTTGAATTCATAGAAAATTCTTACATCAATTAAATTTTACCCGCGTCGCCATGATAAACAAGGTTACCGGCGTGAGTACGGTTGATATAAATGTCGATAAAGATGTTATATTGAAAAATGAATTTTTATTAGTAGCAAAATAATACATATCGTTTGGCTTTACATAGTAAAATTCCGATTGTATAATATCTTTAGATCTTAGGTCAAAAGATTTGACATAGGTATTTCCTTCAGCATCTTTACGTATAATTTGAACATTTCTGTAATCCAGATTTCGGTCTGTATTTCCGAATTGAGCTAACGCCTGATATATTGTCATATTCTCTTTGTAAATAGAAAACTGCCCTCGTTTTGAACCTCTATCGGATAATAAATAATAGTAGTTATTGACAAGGGTTATATTCACTTGAACATCCAATATAGATTCTTGTATTTTTGTCTGAATAAGATTTTCGGCCTCTTCTAATGTCAAACCTACTATCTTTATTTCTCCAAAGTAGGGTAAAAGAACGCAACCGTTATGATAAATAACATACACATTACCCGCATTTTCATCTGTTCCAACTACTTTATTAAAGGTATTTGCAAATTCTGTATTCTTTGTGTAAATTGAACATCGTATATTATCGTCGACACATAAACGATACTCCTTGTATCCTTCTTTGGGATAAGGAATATTAAGCGTCTGCAAATAATTTGTTTCTTGACTTGTCATGCAAGAAGAAAGTATAAGTGAAGAAAAAATTAATATAGCCCAATATTTATATATTTTACTTTTGAACATACAGCTAAAACAATCTTACTAAAAGCATTACTACTCCAAGAATACCTGTTGCAATTCCAATTACAGATCCCAAGTTGGTACCGTTTCCACCTACCCAGAAGTCGCGATTTTTCCTTGGCACATATATTACATCGTTAGGTTGTATATAATAGAACTCGCTATCCAGTATATCTTTTGTACGGATATCAAATTCTTTATATACTGTTCCATCTTTTGTTTGTCTAAGAACGGCAATTTTCTTTCTATTTCCATTTAAATTGGGCGCCGAACTTTTTGACATCACTTCAAATATAGTCATTGTCGGCTTTATAATAGCTATTCGTTGAGTACCCATCTCACCCAATAATG
>CALYRA010000079.1 GCA_945292135.1 uncultured Dysgonomonas sp. | reverse complement strand
AGCCTTTTATGATTAGCCCAATTAAAGGTTCCATAATCCAAGATAGCTCCTCCAATACTCGTTGCGCCTCCTGATATGTATTTTGTAGTGGAAACGATTTCAATATCTACTCCAAATTGTTTTGCATTAAATCCACACCAAGGGATTATAGTTGTATCTACAATCATAGGTACTTGACGCGTCTTTAATATTTTAGAGATTTCGGGCAAATCGGCAATTTCTAAATGTGGATTAGTTATCAATTCACAGAAAAATCCGCACGTATTTTCATCGACTGCGTTTGCGATTTCTTCTAAATTATCTGTATTTACAAATCGAGTTTCGACTCCAAATTCCGCTAATGTAAATTTTAATATTGAAAAGGTATTGCCAAACAAGTGCGGTGAAGTGACAATATTACTTCCGGCAGAAGCTATTGACAAAAACACATTAGATATCGCCGCCATTCCCGATGAAACGCATTGAACGTTTTCAGCGCCCGAAGCGGCTTTAATTTTTTGCTCAAGATTTTCGACAGAAGGGTTTGTTATCCTCGAATAAGTATGAGAAAAAGTTTCTTCTTTATACTGGAAAGCAGCAGCAATTTTTTCAGATGTTGGAAATTCAAATGCAGCATTACGGTAAATAGGCATTGTTATAGCTCCATGCGCATCTGATTTTGCAAATCGGGTATTTATTATTCGTGTTGAGAATTTCTCTTTTTCAAATTTATTTTTTGACATCTCTTTCTTTTTTTGAAATACGAATCCAAAGTTAACAAAGTATTAAATATCATAGTCAATATTTTATAAAACATTTTCTCCGCTTTTTAGAAAAAATTTTAAGCCAGAGGGATCATTGATTATAGCAACAGCTAAAGTTCAACCTTTTTCAAATATTATTTTGGATCGCTTTCAAAATACTATTTTTTAAGATAAAACTTATTTCAAATCATATTATATCCCCTTTGTCAAAAAGCGACATTCAAAATTAATTCAATATAACAATGTTTAACAAGCATAATTATATCGACAATATTTATCTATATATCAAAAATTTATAAATAACTATTAGTAAATGGGCATAAATAAAAGAGAGGGAAAATGAAAAGCTGTTTACTTTGGTTACTTTTCAAAAGCATAAACGATGATTCTCAATTAAATAATTTATATAACATTTATATTTTAGTTCTCCGACAAGGGTATATCTTTTTAATATCTGCCATTTTGTCACAAATACGAGACTGGCAAATATTTTGAACATTTGTCGGAAAGTCACTGTTAATAAAAAAAATAATATAAATATATGAATTTCAATAATTTTACTATTAAATCGCAAGAAGCTGTTCAAAAGGCTATCGAGGTAGTAAAAGAAAAACAACAACAATCAATCGAACCTGCTCATTTACTAATGGGAGTGATCTTGACAGGCGAAAATGTTGTAAACTTTCTTTTCCAAAAACTGGGAGCTAATCCAAGTCACTTGACCTCTGTATTGAATAAAGATATAGACTCATACCCAAGAGTTTCCGGCGGCGAACCTTATCTTAGTCGCGAAAGCAATTCAGACCTTGAAAAAGCAATGGATTATGCGAAAAAGATGGGTGACCAATATGTCTCTATCGAGCACCTTTTGCTTGGTATTTTATCAGGTAAAAGCTCTGCGGCTCGCATGCTTAAAGACGCAGGCGTATCTGAAAAAGAATTACAGCTTGCGATCAATGAATTGAGAAAAGGCAACAAAGTAGATAGTCAGTCCGCTGAAGATACTTATCAGTCGCTTGAAAAATTTGCTATCAATCTTACTCAACGCGCTCGTGATGGTAAGTTAGACCCGGTTATTGGTCGTGATGAAGAAATCAGACGCGTATTACAGATTCTCAGCCGACGTACCAAAAACAATCCTATATTAATCGGTGAACCGGGAACGGGTAAAACCGCTATCGCTGAGGGTTTAGCTCATCGTATCATAAGAGGCGATGTTCCTGAAAACCTTAAAAGTAAACAAATTTATTCACTGGATATGGGTGCCTTAGTCGCAGGCGCTAAATACAAAGGTGAATTTGAAGAACGTCTGAAAAGCGTTGTAAACGAAGTTACAAAATCTGAGGGCGAAATTATCCTCTTTATTGATGAGATACACACTTTAGTAGGCGCGGGAAAGGGTGAAGGCGCAATGGATGCCGCCAATATTCTAAAACCTGCCCTTGCTCGTGGTGAACTTCGTTCAATAGGCGCAACTACATTGGATGAATATCAAAAATATTTTGAAAAGGATAAAGCCTTAGAACGTCGTTTCCAAATCGTAATGGTTGATGAACCAAGCGAAGTAGATGCTATTTCCATACTCCGCGGGCTGAAAGAGAAATATGAAAACCATCATAAAGTCCGTATCCTCGATGAAGCGATTGTGGCGGCAGTTCAATTATCAAGCCGCTATATTACAGATCGTTTTTTGCCTGACAAAGCAATTGATTTGATGGATGAGGCGGCAGCTAAACTTCGCATGGAGGTCGATTCTGTCCCTGAGGAATTAGATGAAAAAAGCCGGCGTATCGCCCAACTCGAAATAGAACGCGAAGCTATTAAGCGTGAAAACGATAAACAAAAAGAAGAAGATCTTTCAAAACAAATTATCAATTTGAAAGAGGAAGAAAAAGCGCTAAAAGCGAAATGGCAATCCGAAAAAGATGTTGTAAATAAGATACAACAAAATAAGATTGAAATAGAAGACGCTAAGTTCCAAGCAGACAGAGCCGAACGGGAAGGCGATTACGGAAAAGTAGCGGAAATACGCTATGGCAAAATAAAATCGCTCGAAGAAGAAATAGAAAAACTACAAGTCCAGCTTCATGAAATGCAAGGCGGTTCGGCTATGATAAAAGAAGAAGTAGACGCAGTGGATATAGCCGATGTCGTTTCACGTTGGACTGGTATTCCTGTCAACAAGATGATGCAAAGCGAAAAAGATAAACTTCTAAACCTTGAAGCCGAATTGCATCGACGAGTTGTCGGACAAAACGAAGCTATCGAAGCTATTTCGAATGCAATACGCCGTAGTCGCGCCGGATTACAGGATCCCAAACGACCTATCGGTTCATTTATATTTTTAGGAACAACCGGCGTTGGTAAAACAGAATTAGCCAAAGCTTTAGCGGAGTTTTTGTTCGATGACGAAAATATGATGACGCGTATTGATATGAGCGAGTATCAGGAGAAATTCAGCGCAACGCGTCTGATAGGTGCGCCTCCGGGATATGTCGGATACGATGAAGGTGGTCAATTGACCGAAGCTATTCGCCGCAAACCTTATTCTGTCGTTTTATTCGATGAAATTGAGAAGGCTCATCCTGATGTATTCAATATTTTATTACAGGTATTGGATGATGGACGTTTGACGGACAATAAAGGTCGTGTCGTAAACTTCAAAAATACGATCATTATTATGACTTCCAATATGGGTTCGAATGTTATCCGAGAAAATTTCTCGCTAATGACAAAAGACAATCATGATGAAGTGGTAGAAAAGACAAAAACGGAAGTTCTGAATATGTTGAAGTCCACTATTCGCCCTGAATTTTTAAATCGTATAGATGAAATCATTATGTTCGAACCATTGAACGAAATTGATATCGAAAAGGTAGTCAAAATACAATTGAATGGTGTCATCAAAATATTGGATAACAATGGAGTGAAACTTGAATTTACGGATGATGCTATCAAGCTTATAGCTGAATTAGGTTATGATCCTGAATTCGGAGCGCGCCCGGTTAAACGTGTCATTCAACGTACTGTTTTGGATTCTTTATCTAAAAAACTTTTAGCCGGTAGTGTAGATAAATCTAAACCAATAATTGTAGACGCAAGTAATAATGAACTAGATTTTAAGAATTAATATTTTAACTTTTACCCTTAATATAAAAGGTCTGAATAAATAAATATTCAGACCTTTTTATATTGATTCTAAATTGTTTTTGTTGTATTAATTTACCAGTTTTTCCAAAATCAATTGATATGCATTATTTATTTTTTCTGCGTTTTTTTGTTTTAAAGTGATATCAAAAGGTCTACTAGAATTTTCGAATCGTATTTTTTCTACATAATCATCTGTTTTAAAAATACTAAAATCACCTCCATATTGTAAAGTAATACCTTTGATGGCGGCATTATTGGCTTTTCCACCCCCACCAATCGTAACATCATTGTCTGCTAAAGAGTTAAATTCTATTATTTTTCCACTCTTCATTTTAAATAACAGTTTATCTCCTTCATTAACAGTAAATACTTCATCTCCCGTAAGAAGTTGAAATTGAATGACAGGACCGTATTTATCGTATGCAATAAAAAAATACAGAAAGCCTTTCGATGTTATTGCATTCCCAACATTAATTCTTTCGAGGGTTGTTTTAATAACTCTTTCTCCTGTAAAATCATCAACTACATCTTTTTCAATTTTTTGTCCAAAAGCAAGGATTGACAGAAGGCTAAAAGATATAATTAAAAAAAATTTCTTCATATATTTAGTAATACTTTATTATGAAATAGCAAAAGTAATTTTTGAGAACATAGAGATATAAAATAATTATTGTATCTCTTTATTAAAATATTTCTTTAAGTCTTTCCTGTATCAATTGATATGCTTTATTTACTTTATCCGCGCTATTTGGTTTTATTTTAATATTAAATTCTTTTGTAGAATTTTTAAATCTGATACTTTCTACAAAATCGTCCGTCTCAAAAATACTAAAATCACCTCCATATTCTAAGATAGTATACTCACCACCTTTATCATCACTATTTTGACTTCCGGGAGCGCGTATAATAAATTCCGTATCTGCCAATGATGTCAGCTCGACTTCTTTTCCGCTTTTCATCTTAAATATTGCCTTATCTCCTTTAATCATAATAAAGTCTTTATCTTTAGGTATAAAGCTAAATTGAATGGCATCGCCATTTTGATTGTGCTTAAGAAAAAAAGATAATTTTTTATTAGCTAGTGAAAAACCATCTTCGTAAATATTTTGCGGCATGGTTTCAATAATTCTTTCACCTGTTGAATCATCTGTTATGTCTGCTCTAATTCTCTGCCCCAAAACGAATATTGGCATCAATCCAAGTAAAATAATTAAGGATATTTTTTTCATAAATTTATATTATTTTATTAAGAATTTGCAATATATTATGTTATTACAAAGATAAATGTAATATTTCTTATTTTTATTATCAAATTATTGTTTTTTTTAATATAGAATGTACTATGTCGGATATTGATTTGGGAAACTTAATCTTTGCAATATCAATATAGGATAAATACCAGCGGGCAAAACGTTCTAAAGAGAAAACCCTGAAATGAAGCTCAATCAAATCATTTTCGTCCAAGTTTTTTTCCATAATTAAGCCTTGATAATATTTGGTATCGTCAATAATCGGTAAATCTTTCCTATTTACTTCTATTATTACTTTTTGTAATTCGGTTTGAGTTTTAAGATTTTGCAAAATTGATTCTAAAGGCGGATGGTTTTTATCTATCGGAATCAAAGATTGCGTAATATTTTTAATTCTATTGATTTTAAATGTACGATAGTCTTTTCTATTATTACAATATCCGATACAATACCAGTTCGACATAGAAAAGAAAACACCAATAGGATCAATAATTCTTTCGGTGATCTCGTTTTTTGAGTGAGAAAGATAGTTCAATTGAATTTTATTTTGTTGGGCTATACTATCTAATATTATTTGTAAGTGATTATAAGCATTGTTAACTACAGGAGCATTAAAATCCAAAGTTCCTATCTTTTGTGTCATATCTGTTATAGTCTTTTTTTCGACTATACGCATGACTGCTCGTATCTTGTCCACTCCTAACTTATAGCTATCTCTAACTCCTGGGTCGGTAAATTTGTCAACTAACTTTTCTGCCGCTAAAAATGCAAACGCTTCTTCTTCCGTAAACATAAGCGGTGGCAATTTATAACCTTCAACCAATGAATAACCTAATCTCGAATCTCCGGTTATAGGAATTCCTGCTTCCTCCAAGGCTCGGATATCACGATAAACAGTACGAATACCAATACCGAAACGTTTTATTATATCTTTTGGTTTGACCGTTGATCTTGATTGCAATAGTATCAATATAGCAGAGAGTCTGTCTATTCTATTCATATTATATATTTATACCTTAGAATGAAAAAAACTTTGCGGCAAATGTTAATAAGTTATTAATATGACAATTTATTAAATGTTACTCTTTATTAAAAATTATATTCAAGAGATTTTTTCAGTTTAGATTATTATTAGATTATTATATTAGACATCCGAAAATTCCTGTTAGTCTATCTAATATAAAGATAAAAAAGATTAGAAAAAAAGTAATTTTCTAACCTT
>CALYRA010000078.1 GCA_945292135.1 uncultured Dysgonomonas sp. | reverse complement strand
CCTAATACAGATTCAACAAATTCGAATGTTGATAAAATATCGGCTTTTCCTTGACGAATAGCTACGGTATGTTCAAAATGCGCTGATGGTTTACGGTCTTTAGTACGTACCGTCCATCCATCTTTTTCGAAAACGACATTTTTGCTCCCCATATTTATCATTGGTTCGATCGCTATACACATTCCTTTTTTTAATAAAGGTCCTGTTCCTCGCTTACCATAGTTAGGTACTTCCGGCGATTCATGCATCTTTCGCCCAATACCATGCCCTACTAATTCACGGACAACTGTATAACCTCTTTTTTCGCAATATGTCTGAACTGCTTCGCCAATATCGCCTACACGATTTCCTTCAATGGCTTTTTCAATTCCTTTGTATAAGGATTCTTTTGTCGTTCTTAATAACGTTTTTACATCTTCTGCAACTTCACCTACACAAAACGTGTAAGCAGAATCTCCACAAAATCCATTTATTTCAGTTCCACAGTCCACTGAAACAACATCCCCTTCTTTCATTACATATTCGGAAGGGAAACCATGCACTACGTTTTCGTTTACTGAAATACATAATGAAGCCGGAAAACCATTATATCCTAAAAAGGATGGGATAGCTCCATGACTTCGAATAAATTCTTCAGCTATCTTATTTAAGTGCAAAGTAGTTACTCCAGGTTTTATATGTTTCGCAACTTCTCCTAAAGTCATACCGACTAAACGGTTTGCGATACGCATCAATTCGATTTCTTCGTCTGTTTTCAGAAATATCATTATAGCTTCTTAATATGCTGCAATTGAGCCTGAACGGCCTTTTATTCTACCTGATTTCAATAACCCATCATAATGTCTCATCAATAAGTGACTTTCTATTTGCTGTAAGGTATCTAATACTACCCCTACCAGAATCAATAATGATGTTCCTCCAAAAAATTGGGCAAATTCACGACTTATTCCAAAATAACTTGCAAAAGCGGGAAGAATAGCTACCAAAGCCAAAAATAATGAGCCTGGTAAGGTTATACGAGACATAACATTGTCTATGTATTCTGCTGTTTTCTTTCCGGGTTTAATACCTGGTATAAATCCATTATTGCGTTTCAATTCATCAGCCATTTGAACCGGATTGATGGTAACTGCGGTATAAAACCAAGTAAATACAATAATTAATAATGAAAATACCAGATTATACCAAACTGTCGTATGGTCAGTGAATGCTTGTAGGAATCCACTGCTTTTATCAGTAGAAAATCCTGCAATAGTAATTGGAATAAACATAATTGCCTGAGCAAAAATAATAGGCATCACATTAGCTGCATTTACTTTCAAAGGTATATACTGACGAGCTCCTCCATATTGTTTATTACCAACAACTCTTTTTGCATATTGTACCGGAATACGACGTGTTCCTTGTACCAAAAGTATAGCTCCACAAATCACTAGCAATAAGAATAGTACTTCAATCAGGAACATTACTAAACCTCCTGCCTGACTACCTAAACGAGCTACAAACTCACCTATTAAGGCATGTGGAAGACGAGCAATAATACCTACAAGGATAATAAATGATATACCATTTCCTATTCCTTTATCCGTAATACGCTCTCCAAGCCATAGAACAAACATACTACCTCCTGCCAAAATTATTGCTGACGGCAAATAGAAGCTAAAGAATGTTGCGCCTGGAGCTGCATCGCCGACTGCGCCAACCAAATATGCAGGTCCTTGCACTAATAATATAAGTATAGTCAGATAACGCGTATATTGGTTCATCTTAGTACGACCACTTTCTCCTTCTCTCTGCAATTTTTGGAAATATGGCAATGCCATCCCTAATAATTGAATTACAATGGATGCCGAAATGTAAGGCATTATACCTAAAGCAAAGATTGAAGCGTTGGAGAAAGCTCCTCCCGAAAACATATCGATAATACCAAGAATACCTCCAGCAGCTTTAGCATGAAGGTTTTCTAATGCGGCGGGATCGATTCCGGGAAGAATAACATGTACTCCGAAGCGATAGATCACTACGAAAAAGAAAGTAATGAGGAGTCTTTTGCGAAGATCCTCAATCTTCCATATATTTTCTATAGTTTTTACAAATCCCATCTTACTTCAGTTTTGTTGCAGTTCCTCCGGCTGCGGTTATCGCAGCTTCTGCTGATTTTGAAAATGCGTGAGCTTCTATTTCAAGTTTTGCCGTTAAAGCACCATTTCCTAATATTTTCACTAAATGTTTAGCTGAAATAAATCCTGCATCAATCAATGCTTGTACATCAATCTTTGTTAAGCTTTTAGCATCTGCCAAACGTTGTAATACATCCAAATTTATTGGCTTATATTCTACTCTGTTAATGTTTTTAAAGCCGAATTTAGGTAAACGACGTTGAATTGGCATTTGCCCTCCTTCAAAACCGATCTTTTTAGAATATCCCGATCTTGATTTAGCCCCTTTGTGTCCTCTAGTGGAAGTACCGCCTAAACCGGAACCGGTTCCTCGACCGATGCGTTTTCTCGTTTTAGTAGATCCTTCTGCAGGTTTCAAATTAGACAAGTTCATATTATATCTTTTTTTCTTTTATACTAACTTTATTATTCAACAATTGTCACTAAATGTTTCACTTTGTTGACCATACCTCTGATAGCAGGGGTATCGTTGTGTTCTACCACACGATTCAATTTGCGAAGACCTAAAGCATCCAATGTTCTCTTTTGATCTATAGGGCAATTGATTCTGCTTCTTACTTGTTTTATTTTAATTGTTGCCATCGTATAATGTTCTTTGCAAATTAACCTTTAAATACTTTTTCCATTGAAACACCTCTGTTTTGAGCAACAGTATAAGCATCTCTCAATTCGCTTAATGCTACCAAAGTAGCTTTAACAAGATTGTGAGGGTTGGAAGAACCTTTAGACTTAGCCAATACGTCTGTTATACCAACGCTTTCAAGCACAGCACGCATCGCTCCTCCTGCTTTAACCCCTGTACCGGGAGCAGCCGGCTTAATCAATACTTCTGAGCCTCCGAATTTACCTATTTGCTCGTGAGGAATTGTACCTTTAAGTATCGGAACTTTAATAAGGTTTTTCTTTGCTGCTTCAACTCCTTTAGCAATGGCTGTTGTTACTTCTCCGGCTTTTCCTAAGCCCCAACCAACTATGCCATCTTCGTTACCTACTACAACGATAGCCGCAAAACTGAATCGACGACCTCCTTTTGTAGCTTTAGTCACACGATTGATAGCAACTAAGCTGTCTTTTAACTCAATATCGTTGGTTGATTTTACTTTATTACTAACTCCTGCCATTTCTATTAAAATTTAAGTCCTCCTTTACGGGCAGCATCTGCCAATTCTCTAACTCTTCCATGATACAGATAACCGTTACGGTCGAACACCACTGTGGTGATACCTGCTTCTTGAGCACTTTTAGCAATCATTTCACCTACTTTTGCCGCAAGTTCCTTTTTAGGTGCTTTATCGGTTATTTTTAGTGAAGATGCTGACGCAAGTGTTTTTCCGCTAAGGTCATCAATAACCTGAGCATAGATTTGTTTATTGCTTCTGAATACTGTCAAACGAGGACATTCTGTTGTTCCTGAAATATGACCGCGTACTCTCGCTTTTATCTTGTTCCTTCTATCTTGTTTTGTCTTTATTGCCATGATTAACTTCAGTTTATGAATTATTTACCTGCGGCTTTACCGGACTTACGACGAATTTGTTCTCCGACAAAACGTATACCTTTTCCTTTGTAAGGTTCCGGTTTACGGAATGAACGGATTTTTGCGCAAACTTGACCGATTAACTGCTTATCACAAGATTCTAAAATGATAAGAGGGTTTTTGTTTCTCTCTGCTTTAGTTTCCAAATTTACTTCTTTAGGTAATTGCAAATATATTGCATGGGTATAACCTAATGATAATTCAAGGATTTGACCATTATTTGTAGCACGGTAACCTACTCCTACTAATTCTAGTTCTTTGCGATATCCTTCAGAAACTCCTATAACCATGTTATTAATCAAAGAACGATACAAACCATGTAACGCGCGATGTTCTTTTTGATCAGTTGGACGAGTCACAATTACTTCTGTACCTTCAACAGAAACTTTGATATCAGGATTTACTTCTTGAGTTAATTCCCCTTTTGGTCCTTTTACTGTAACTACATTTTCTTTGTTTACAGCAACATTTACTCCTGCAGGGATATTTATCGGTAATTTTCCTATTCTAGACATAATTTGTTATCCTCCCTCTTAATTAATAAACATAACATAAAATTTCTCCGCCAACCTTCAGGTCGCGCGCTTCCTTGTCTGTCATAACTCCTTTAGAGGTTGATAACACAGCTATACCTAATCCGTTAAGAACTCTAGGCATATCTTTATACCCAGCGTACTTACGAAGACCTGGAGAGGAAACACGAATTAACTTTTTAATCGCGTTTACTTTATTTACCGGATCATACTTCAAGGCTATTTTAATAGTTCCTTGAGGTCCTTCGTCTACAAACTTATAGTTAAGAATGTATCCTTTTTCTAAAAGAATCTTAGTGATTTCTTTTTTTAAATTTGACGATGGTACTTCCACCACTCTGTGTTTTGCCATTATGGCATTTCTCACCCGCGTCAAATAATCTGCTATTGGATCTGTCATAAATTAATAAATTAAATTGATCCCGACTACCGGGACAATATTTAAAAATAAACCTATATAATATTAATTATATTTCTTGTTACCAGCTTGCCTTCTTCACTCCGGGTATTAATCCTTTGGAAGCCATTTCACGAAATTGAATACGTGAAATTCCGAATTGGCGAATAAAGCCTTTCGGACGCCCTGTAATTGAGCAGCGATTGTGCAAACGTACAGGTGAAGCATTTTTTGGTAGAGCTTGTAGAGCTTCGTAATCGCCTTCTGCTTTTAATTTTGCTCTTTTAGCCGCATATTTTGCAACCATTTTAGCTCTTTTTACTTCACGAGCTTTCATTGATTCTTTTGCCATATATCAATTTTTTTTAGCGTTCTTAAACGGTAAACCAAATTCTTTAAGAAGTGCATAACCTTCTTCATCTGTTTTTGCAGAGGTCACAAAGGTAATATTCATTCCCAATATTTTACTAATATTATCAATATTAATTTCAGGGAAAATGATTTGTTCTTCAATTCCTAATGTATAGTTGCCTCTTCCATCAAGTTTACTTTCAATACCTTTGAAGTCGCGAATACGTGGTAATGCTACACGAATTAAACGCTCTAGAAATTCGTACATCTTGTCATGACGTAATGTAACCATCACGCCAATAGGCATTTTCTTACGAAGTTTAAAGTTTGAAATATCTTTCTTGGAGAAAGTTGCTACTGCTTTTTGACCTGTAATGGTAGTGAGTTCGTTGATGGCAGTTTCGATAATTTTTTTATCTGCAACAGCGATACCCAAACCTTGGTTGATAACGATTTTTTTCAAAACCGGAACCTGCATTGTCGATTTATAGCTAAATTCTTTCATCAAAGATGCTACAATACGATCTTTATAATCTGTTTTGAGGGTTGTTGTACTTGCCATTATTTAATCTCCTTACCTGTATTTTTAACGTAACGTACTAATTTACGATCTTCATTTTTTTTGCGTCCAACTTTCACCGGTCTCGGTTTTCCTGTTTGAGGATGAGGCTCCATAATGTTCAAAGCCAAGTTAGAAATATGAATTGGCGCTTCTTTTTCTTCAAATCCTCCTTGAGGATTATTTGCATTAGGTTTAACGCTTTTCTTAACCATGTTGCGTCCTTCTACGATAGCACGTTGTGTTTTTACAAACACTTTAAGGACAGAACCTGTTGCTCCTTTATCTTTACCTGCAAGGATAATAACGTCATCACCTTTCTTTATATGTAATTTACTCATTCCTTTTTCGTTTTTGGGATTAAAGTACTTCGGGTGCCAGAGATACAATTTTCATGTTAGTAGCACGAAGTTCACGAGCTACAGGACCGAAAATACGACTTCCTCTCATTTCGCCAGCAGCATTCAATAGTACGCAAGCGTTATCATCGAAACGAATATATGAACCATCGGCACGACGAACTTCTTTTTTTGTACGTACTATTACTGCTTTTGTCACAGCACCTTTTTTTATATCACTCGAAGGGATTACATTCTTGATAGCAACTACGATTACATCCCCTACAGACGCATAACGTCTTTTTGTTCCGCCTAATACGCGAATACATAAACATTCTCTAGCTCCACTGTTGTCAGTTACGACTAGTCTCGATTCTTGTTGTATCATATTTATTTAGCCCTTTCGATTATTTCTACTAATCTCCATCTTTTAGTCTTACTCAAAGGACGAGTTTCCATGATACGTACTTTATCTCCTTTGTTGCACTCGTTTTTTTCGTCATGA
>CALYRA010000077.1 GCA_945292135.1 uncultured Dysgonomonas sp. | reverse complement strand
ATCAAGGATAAAGAACCGCAAACAGTAAAAGTTTATTCATCGGAGTATATATTAACTGATTCTCAACATTCAATAGGAAGCATTGACACTGATAACAAAACATATCTTCGCGTTTATAGTACAGGTGGTTATATTGATATAAAAGAAATTCAATTCGCTGGAAAAAAAGCAATGAAGATTGATGAATTATTAAGAGGTTTTAAATTTGAAGAAGGAAGTTATTTTAAATGATAATCAAATAATGAATACGATGAAATATATTTTAATAATTCTATCCATAATATTTATTGCTGAAAATACGCATGCACAAGATGACTATGCCGCGGCATGGAAAAAAGAATTATTAGCCCAACCTTTTGATGTCGCAAATATAAATGAGATTAAAAATATTGATCTTAGTAATATTATAAGCAATTGTTTATTAGAGAAAGAATCTGGTTTTTCATCGTATGTTGGTATTTTTGGACCAAAATATAGAAGAATAGATTTTCGTCTGCATGCACAAAAGAGCAAGACATCTGATTATAAATATATTATAACAGGAAAAAGCAGATTAGGAAATAATATCAGAGAACTCAACGGAACAATGACATTAACAAACCTAAAAAGGTTAGAAGATGGAAGCGAAAATTTACCTCTCTATTTTTGTATATTCAATTATCAATTGAATGAGCCGGGGGATAGAGATGGAGATGGTTCATTTGAAGGAGTGGCTAGTGTACTCTTTTATACAACTAATAACAATAATAAGCCTAAATTGTATTGGGCGGCTTGTGGAGATTATAGGGATTGGAATAATACATTTGTAGGAACATTGGAAAAGATTCAATTCAAATGTAACCAGAAAATGTATTTTTAACTTTCGTCCTGCCGGACTTTATGATAAGCTCCCTTTTTGTAACGACTTATATATTTACAGTGAAGATATTGAAGAATGTGATGATTTTACACGTATTGATCCATATTATTTTAAATACGGCTGGAAAGACTACAATACAGATTCAGAAACTAAGTGGTGGTAAAAATTGAAATTGAAATAAAATGCAGAAAGTTATAAAAGTCACGGACATAAATAAGGACTTAACAGACTTAATCAGTCAACTAAGTTTCGATAAATTATTTATTCTGACAGATGAAAATACGGATAAATTATGTTATCCGCTTATTCAAAATAATGATTATATAGCCAAAGCCGAAAAAATAGTTATCGGTTCAGGTGAAAAATATAAGAATGTTCAAACGCTTTCAGATATTTGGCTTTTTCTTTCTCAAAACGATGGAACACGCCATTCACTATTAATAAATCTGGGTGGTGGTTTGTTAACTGATGTAGGAGGTTTCGCTGCCGCCACTTTTAAGCGTGGAATCAAATGCGTAAATATTCCTACCACACTTTTGGGCGCAGTAGATGCTGCCGTAGGTGGTAAAACGGGTATCAATTTCAATGAATTGAAGAACGAAATCGGAGCTTTTGCGCCTGCCGAAGCTGTACTTATTGATTCTTCTTTTTTCAAGTCTCTGGACTATGAGAATCTTTTATCCGGTTATGCTGAAATGATTAAGCATAGCCTATTGGATAGTGATAAAGAATGGAAAGAAATAATTTCTTTCGACACGGAAGAAATAGATTATGAAAGGCTAAACCAGTTGACATTTAATTCGGTAAAAGTAAAAGAACGCATCGTAGAAGAAGACCCTTTCGAAAAAGGTTTACGCAAGGCTTTAAATTTAGGACATACCATCGGACATGCTTTTGAAAGTCTTTCCCACAAAAAAGGTAAACCTGTTCATCATGGTTATGCTGTCGCTTGGGGTGTTGTGTGTGAACTATACCTTTCCAATAAATTATGCGGTTTTCCAAAAGAGAAATTATATCCGACCGTATATTTTATCAAAGAAAATTATTCAGATTTTATTTTTGATTGTAATGATTATGAACAGCTTTACGATTATATGAAACATGATAAAAAGAATGCTTCCGTCGATAAAATAAACTTCACATTCCTATCTGATATTGGTAAAATTAGAATCGATCAGTCCGCAACTAAAGAAGATGTTTTTGAATCGATTGATTTTCTTCGCGAAAGTGTGGGATTATAAGAATAAATAATTTTTTATATTTAATTATTCAGATTTTCTGTTAATTAATTCTATTAAATCTCCGTTAATTTTGATGTCTCCTTTATCCGACTCGAATCGAATTACGGAAATTATATTAGCTGAAGGATAATGAGATAAAGTTTCGGTTATATAGCTTATCGATAATACTTCATTATCAATGAATAATTTATGTAAAGCCGCCAATATTTCGTTATAACGCTTATTCGTTAATCCTGAATCATTTTTTGCCAGACACACATCGCAATGTCCGCAATCCGATACATTTTTTTGTCCAAAATACATAAGTAATAATTTGCTCCGGCAAATATTCCTCTGTTCGGCATAATGCGCCATTGATTGTATATGTTTTTCAAAACGTCGTTTGCGATCTTCATATACATGCTTGGGAATAATAAGGTATTTTTTATCTATACGAGATTTAATATAAGTAATTAAAGGCGTCTTTTTGTGAGGTATATAATCGATTATATGCTGTTTTGACAACATTTTCAAAATCTCATATACGTCATTTCTTTTTATACCTAAATATGAAGCAATCGTTTCCTCATCAATGTTCGCATAATCTGTAAATAGTCCTGTATACAGTCTCAAAACAGTTTTTATCAAATATTCGGTATTCTTATCAAAATTGAAATGATACAATTCATCCCGATAAACAGTAAAAAGTAATCTGGAACGATTGTCTATGTCGTCAGAATAATCTATATACCCCGAAAGGGTAAGCAATTTTAATGCGTTATATACTGGAATCATAGGAAGCTTATAATTCGAGCAAAATTCTTTCAAATTGAAATCGTAAGTCATGCCAAATCCTCCACCTTCCGCAACTTGAAAATAGAAAGCTAATGATTCATATACTTTCAAAATAAAGTCCTTATCTGGAAATTCATCTATGATTCTCTTTTTTAATTTTGAGTTGTCTATTTTATTATACAAAATAACTGCATAAGACTCTAATCCGTCACGTCCTGCTCGCCCGGCTTCCTGAAAATATTCTTCGATGGAGTTTGGTAAATCTATATGTACTACCAATCTTACGTCAGGCTTGTCAATACCCATTCCGAAGGCATTTGTAGATACAATAACCCGGCATTCATTATTTTTCCATGCGTTTTGTTTTCTTACTTTTTCGACATGATTCAATCCCGCATGAAAGTAATCCGCTGAGATTCCTAATTTTTGCAAATATTCTGCTGTTTCTTTTGTCTTCTGACGACTACGGACATAAACGATAGATGTACCTTGCACTTTATTCAGTATATTTGCCAATGGCGCGGATTTATCCTCTACGTTACGAACTAAATACGCCAAATTATTTCGTTCAAATGTTGTTTTAAAAACATTTTTTTTCTTAAAATGTAAGCGGTTCTGTATATCGTCTACAACTTCGGGGGTCGCAGTAGCTGTAAGAGCCAAAACAGGTACATCGGGTAATAAATCTCGTATATTCGCTATCTGTAAATAGGATGGACGAAAATCGTATCCCCATTGAGAGATGCAGTGCGCTTCATCCACAACAAGTATATTAATATTCATTTCTCTCATCTTAGCTATGAAAATATCCGTAGCCAGACGTTCGGGTGAAACATATAAGAATTTATAATCTCCGAAAATAGCATTTTCAAGGTTAGTTATAATTTCCTGCCTTGTCATTCCCGAATAAACGGATAAAGCTTTTATACCTCGATTTCGAAGGTTATCTACTTGATCTTTCATCAAAGCGATAAGGGGCGTAACTACTAAACAAAGCCCCTGCATTGTCATTGCCGGGACTTGAAAAGTTAAGGATTTGCCACCTCCTGTAGGCATCAATCCTAATGTATCTTTTTTTTGGCTTATAGAATGGATAATATCTTCCTGCAAAGGTCTAAAACCGGAATATCCCCAGTATCGCCGCAAGACTTCATGAAATTTATCCATCAAGTAATTGTAATATTATTTATTGGACATCGGACGGATTCTCAATTTGATTCCTGTATCGGCAAGAGCCTCCCCTATTTCTCCTTCTTTAAATTCTGACATATGATATGGATATAAATATTTTGGCATAACCTTTTTAGCCGCATCTATAAACATATTATCATCCATAGTATATGGTAAGTTTTTGGGTAAAAATGCAATTTCAACTTTACCTTTTAATTGCTCCATTTCCGGAATATTTTCCGTATCACCGGCAATATAAACAAGTTTTTCTCCAAATCTCAAAACATATCCGTTGCCACGTCCTTTGGGATGGTAAAGTTCTCCATCAGTTCGTTTATGAACTATATTATAAGCTGGAACAGCTTTTATATCAATATCGTTCCATTTTGTAGTTTCACCATTATTGACTATTTCTCCATAACCTAAAATCTCATTACATACTTTACTCGTAATAAAATACGTTTCATCTTTCTTAATTTCTTTCAAGGCTGTTTCATCAAGATGATCTGCATGTTCATGCGTTATCAGGATTAAATCCGCTTTAGGTAATTTTGAATAATCCGCTACTGATGAATACGGGTCTACATGAATAATTTTACCCTGATATTCAAACATTAGCGAACCATGTCCAACAAGTGTCACATAAAGAGTATCTGTTCCGATAACGTATTTATCTGCAGGAATCTCTAATCCTGATTGTACCTTATCGTTTACTTTTTGAGTTATATCTATTTCTTTCATATTATCAATATTATTAGAATTTTTAGCATTGCATGCTGATACCAATAACAAAATGATAATAACAAATAATAATGATACTCTCTTCATTTTTTAATATTTTTTATTCGTAATGGCTTGTATCAATATCTTTTACGTAAAGTTGTATATTTTTCTTCCCTCTATGATAATTTTCTTCAAGGGTATAACAGATATCGAATAGATTCCCGTTCTTTATTTTATTAAAATTATTACCTAAACGAAAAGCGATACCATTTACAGGCAAAGAGGAACTGGAATCAATCATTTCCAGTTTCAAATGTAAGTTACCTTTTCCTACAAGTTTACTTGTTCCATAATCCATTACTCTGCGGGTAACAAATATCGGATTTGCATTTTCCGGTCCGAATGGCGCGAACTGACACAAGTCATCTATAAATTTCTGGTTAATTTCTCGAAATGTAACTTCGACATTTACATCAATCTGCGGCTGCATCATTTCATGAGCAATTATTGCTGTCGAAATCTCTTCTATACGGCGTTTAAATTCTTCTAAATTTTCTTCTTTCAAAGACATGCCGGCAGCATAGGTATGTCCGCCAAAATTTTCAAGGATATCTTTACAACATTCGATTGCTTTATATATATCAAATCCTGCGACTGACCGCGCAGAACCTGTTATCATATCATTCGATTTGGTCAATACAATAGCCGGACGTAAATATTTTTCTGTCAAACGAGACGCTACAATACCGATAACTCCTTTATGCCAGTTTTCGTTATAAACAATTATACTTTTCTTATCTTCAATATCAACATGTTCGTCTATAAACGTATTAGCTTCATCTGTAATACGCTTATCCAATTCGCGACGATCATCATTGTAATGGTCAATATTTTCACTCTTTTTGCGTGCATCGTCTATTGAATTTGCAAGTAGTAAGTCTACGGCTTCTTTGCCATTCATCATTCGTCCCGATGCATTGATACGTGGTCCTATTTTGAAAACGATATCACTAACCGTAATATCTTTTTTCTGACCTAAACCGCAGATATCTATAATGCCTCTTAGTCCCAGACTGGGATTTGAATTTAATTGTTTCAAACCATAATATGCCAGAATACGATTTTCGCCAGTTATGGGTACTATGTCTGACGCTATACTTACGGCTACAAGGTCTAATAGCTCTGTAAGTTCCATGAAATCAATTTTATTGTTTTGAGCCAATGCCTGAGCCATTTTAAATCCGACGCCACAACCGGATAGGTGTTCGTAAGGATATATCGAATCTTTGCGTTTCGCATCAATTACTGCTACGGCATCAGGCAATATTTCATCGGGCATATGATGGTCGCCGATGATAAAATCGATTCCTTTGCTTTTCGCATAATCAACTTTATCTATTGATTTAATACCACAATCAAGAGCGATTATAAGCTTTACATCTGTTTCCGAAGCATAATCAATTCCTTGTTCCGATATTCCATATCCTTCATCGTATCTGTCAGGAATATAATAATCCAGATTAGTGGTAAATTTTCGTAGAAATTTATAAACTAATGCAACGGCGGTAGTACCGTCTACATCATAATCTCCATAAATCAAGATGCGTTCTTTTTGCCCAAGCGCTTTCTCGATTCTTTTTACGGCTTTAT
>CALYRA010000076.1 GCA_945292135.1 uncultured Dysgonomonas sp. | reverse complement strand
AATATATTGGAGCTTTCCACCCTGATGCCCAAGTGAAAGGATTTGATGGTTGAAGTTTAATTGCTCTGATGCTTAATAACTTCTCGGCAGTTAGTTTTTCTAAGGTTTTCATTGTAATCTTGTATATAAAAAATAAATGAAAATATATATTCTAGGAAACAAAGATACATAAAAAGGGTCGAGATATATAATATAAATAAAATAAACTCTTCAAATATTGAAAAAAGCAAAGGAAGCTAAATTTAGCTCCCTTTGTATAGAATGTCGTATTGGTAAGATGTAGACGAAACCCCATAAAACAGGATTTGAGTGCTTCAGTTCCTTTGTAATCCACGGTGTCAAAGACAACCCCGAAAGGTGTGGCCCGCCATCAGAATTGAACGCTTGTCTCGGTATTTTATTAACTGATGAGTTTCCCAATCAACCAATACGACTAATTTCGTTCTATTCTCTATGTCAAAGGTTGTAATAATATTTTAAAGTTCAAAATAAAATTACAATATTTTTATCTTTTTATTGCTTGATGAGCAATGACAATTTGAGCATCCGCAAGATTTTTTTCCTTGGCTTTTAGAAAAAAAGAACTTGTATAACTTATATCCAATAACAATTAATGTTGCTATTAATATTATATAAACAACCATTTCTTGCCAATTCATACATCAAATGTAATAAACATATTAATTACTATATATATAATTAAACTAATATAGTGTTAAAATAAAAAAAGAGGATTTGTCAAATCCTCTTTTTTTATCTGGTAATGTTTTATTTGTTATTTGAAGGTAACCTATCAGCCCAACCTTCATTTTGTTGAGATACTCCTCCAGGAGCATTAATTTCTTTGGATGGAATAGGATAAACAAATTTTGAAATATCAAAATTTGAAACCGCATTTGATCCATATCCAACAGTTATTGGCTCATTTGTACGACGTAAATAAAAATAACGAACTCCTTCTTGGAAAAACTCTCTCATATATTCTTTAGAAATGAAGTCGATGAGCCCGTTTTGAGTATTTGGAAGAGAAGCACTAGATGTTATTGAAGCATCACGACGAGCTGTATGGAAGAGCGCTTCTTGCGCAGGAATTATATTGTTAGAACGGGCTTCTGCTTCAGCTATGATTAAATACATTTCGGCTACACGAAATACAGGTAAGTTGTTTGTATCATCAGACCCATTTATACCGTCAAATTTTTTAGGGTGATTATCAGATATCAACTCGATGTATCGGATATCTGATGTTTTATTAAATACGTCAATAAGAGTTTTTTTAACTTCCGCCTTATATGTTCCATAAAGAGTATTTATTGAGTTTGATGATAAATTATCATCTAAACTTTTAGAAATAGTGAATATATCTTCATCTGTAATTTCTAAACTAGACCATTTTTCTACATATTTAGCATTAGAAATATCTTTTGCGTTCTTTAATTGAAGCGCTTTTTGAGCAGCTGATTTTGCTCCGGCGTAATCATGCATCGACATTTTAACCCTTGCTTCGAGTGCGTATATTGCCGCTTCATTCATATAGAACTCATTTTTTGCAGTTGCTCCATGTGATATAGCATCAGCTAAATATTGTTTTGCTGAGGCTATATCATTAAGAATAAGTGTGTATGTTTCCCCTACAGTTGAACGTTTTATGGGTTCCTTTTTCTCTAAAGGTTTATTTGTAAGAAGAGCTAAGCCTAAGTTTTCTGTACCTTCATGATATGGAAAGGAAAAATAGTTTACTAAAGTATGATACGCTAAAGCTCTTAAGGCATAACTTTCAGCTATACCCATTTCTATTGTTGAAGCGCCTGAAACGTTTTGATTTAATAGTTTCTTACCTCCTATAATTGTACGTGTTGTATTACTAACAACTTTATAACCATAATCCCATGTTTCTTTTAACTCTTCTTGGCTATCAAGAATAGACCAACTACTAAATGATATATAATGTCCACCGGAAGTACCCGCAGAAATATCTGTAGACATATCTCCCATAGCAAGTATATTAGTTCCGTAAAATCTATATGCGCCTAAAGCACTATATGAACCATTAGTACCATTTGTTACATCTTTTGCAGTAATAAAAGCATTTTCGCTATCAATATTCATATAGCTTCTTGTGTCAAAATCACAAGAAGTATTAAGAAATACTACACTAAACGATAATATAATTGTATATAATATTCTTTTCATATTTACTTATTTAATCTTCTTAAAAACCTAATGTCACACCAAAAACAAAGCTACGAGAAGACGGGAAGTTCCACCATGACATACCGCTAGAATTTACGGTAGAAGGATCAAAACCGCGATAATCACTTCTACTAAATGTATATAGGTTTTCCGCGTTCATGAAAACTCTGGCATTTTGTATATAGGCTTTGCTTATTAAGCTTTTAGGAAATGTGTAACCTATAGCTAATGATCTTATTTTAAGATAATCTCCATCCATTAAAAATCTAGATGAATGAGCATTAGCTTTGCTTGTATTACCAGCCATTAATCTTGGAACTTTTGCATTGTCGCCAGGTTGTTTCCAACGATTATCATATACCCATGAAGTATAACCAGTAAGCCAATCATCTCCTCCTCCGATATGTTCATCATATCTAAGGTTATTTCCATATATCTTTGAACCTAGTTGATAGTTAAATTGAATTGAAAAATCTATTCCTTTGTAATTAACAGTTGTGCTGAATGAACCTATCCAATCAGGAGTACCTTTACCTAAATATCTTTGTCCAGCTTCATTATATTCGGAAGTTACTTCATTCCCCTCTGTACCTTTATACCATAAAGGAGCGCCTGTTTGAGGATCAACTCCTGCCCATTTTTTCAAATACCATTGAGTAAGAGGTTTCCCTTTTTCAATGATATCATAAGTTGTTTTAATTGGTTCGTCATTACTTAATTTTTTTACGACATTTTTGTTTTTTGAAGCGCTAATAGTTGCAGACCAATTCCAATCTTTGTTTTTTAATATTTGAGTAGTCAGGGATAATTCAAAACCTTTATTCTCCATTTTACCGATATTTTCATAAGCTGTAGCAAGACCTGTGACAAAAGATATAGGCATACTAAATAGCATATCTTTTGTTTGCTCAACATAATAGTTTCCTTCGAATGTGAAAATATCTAAAACTGTAAAATCTAAACCAAAATTGAATTTATCTTTGGTTTCCCATTTCAACTTGTCGTTTTTTAATTGAACAAGTCTCGCTCCCGGTTGTTTATTATATGTGAATGGATCATTGAAGCCATTAAATCCATAAAGTCCTCGAGAAGCGTACCATTTTTTGTTAATATCATCATTGGGTTTACCTACGTCTTGGTTTCCTGTTGTACCATAGCTTGCTCTTAGCGTTAAATTATTCAACCAAGTTTGAGTAGATTTCATAAAATCTTCCTCTGTAATTCTATACTTACCTCCAACAGACCAAAATGCAGCCCATCGATTATCTTTGCTGAATTTTGATGAACCATCGTAACGGAAACTAGTTGAGAGATAATATTTTGAGTTGTAATCATATTCTATGTTAGAAAAGAATGATACAAGTAACATTTCATCTCTTTCAGTAGATGCCCCAATTGGAGTAGAGGCTATTCCTATGTCTGTTATTGATCCTACTGGATAATTTGATCCGGCAAGATATTCTTGTTTATATTTTGTTTCCTGAGCCTCCTGTCCAATCAATATGCTAACATTATGTTTATCTTCAAATGTATCAAAATAATTGATGGTATTAGTTGATGTTAGAGTATTGCGATATGTATTTCCATTTTCTCCATATCCATTTTTCTTGGCTCCGTCACTACTAAACATTGATGAATAACTGAAATCATTTATGTTATAATAATCAAAACCAAATTTGGTCATAGCTACAACTTTTTCTAGCAGTGTCAATTGAGCATATGGATTGATTATCACTTTATATTGTTTCGAAATATCTTTATCGCCATTCTTACTACGAAGAGCAACCGGATTATTTCCTCCAGCAATCATATTTGTATTAAATTCACCATTATCCGTTTTTATAACTTCGTAAGGAGATGCCCCGTTCATAGCAGCTGTTATAGGATCCTTATAATATCCACCACCATTTCCTGCATTAGCTTTAGTATATGCAAGGCTCGTATTTAGACCATATTTAATAAATTTCGTAGGTGATTGGTCAAAATTGAATCGTAAGGTATGTCTTAACATATCTTTTCCTTTTACAAAGGATTCATTTTCTAAATAATTATATGAAAAGAAATATCTCGGATCAGATATATCTTTTCCTCCACCTTGCACTTCGACACCGTATTCTTGATATGAGCCGGTTCGAGTTATAGCATCAAACCAATCTGTCGTTTTGGACATATCACTTACAGCATGCCCTTTGTCATTGATGATACCTTGTACTAAATCTAACATGCCCTCATTAGTTGGAGAAAGCCCAAGACCAAGCTTGTTGTTATATTCAGTAAATCTAGAATTATTGCCATTTGTCAAGTAATCGTTCATGAGTGCCTCTGAAGTTAACTCATTTGCTTTTTTACCTTGTACGATTTTATAGCGACTATTGGTCGTTGCGTTTTCAAAACCTAACTTAGCCGTAAATTTGACCGATGTTTTTCCTCTTTGACCTTTTTTTGTTGTTATTAATATTACACCATTGGCTGCTCTAGATCCATATATAGAAGTGGCACTTGCATCTTTTAATATCGTTATAGTTTCAATGTCTGATGAAGATATAGTAGATAGCGGGCTCGTTTTAATGCCTTCATCTTTACGTAAATTGTCAACGTCAGAATTTATGGGCATACCATCTATAACATAAAGAGGCTGAGTCCCGGAGTTTATTGATCCACGTCCTCGAATGTATATATCTGCAGGAGCTCCGGGTTGTCCAGAACTTACACTCATTTGGATTCCTGGTACGGATCCGTCCAAAGCTTTAATAGCATTGACGTCATTTTTATTAGTTATATTTGCTTGATTTATCTGAGCTGCTGCACCTGTGAAGCTACCTTGTTTACGAACTCCGTAACCTCCGGTTACAATAACCTCTTGTAAATTTTTTGCATCCTCAGACATCACAACTTCCATCCCTTGAGATGCTGTCTTTTCAACGGTGGTCATACCAATAAGAGAAAAAACCAGAATGTTTTTATCTGTTGGCATATTAATTGTGAATCTACCGTCGATGTCAGTTGACACGCCAATAGTTGTTCCTTTCACTACAACCGAAGCCCCAATTACAGATTCTCCCGCACCGTCGATAACAGTACCAGAGATACTTTTAGTTTGAGCTACGATCAATCCTATACTTAAAAATAAGCAGGATAAAATTAACATCACTCTTTTTTTCATACAAACACTACTTAATTTTTAAAATTATAAACACTACTTAGTTATTAAAATTACACACACTACTTTTAACTTTTTGCTATCAAAAATGATTATTTTTGATTGATTTGATTTATAAATGGCGAAATTACAATTTTTTTACATACAAAATGTCTTTTATAATAAAAAAATATAAAAGTTTACATTTTGATACTTTTGTTTATAATTTTATTTTCAGAATGTGTTAAAATGATTGTTTTGTGTTTATTTTGATTTCTTTTTGTTATGGTAAAATGTTAAAATCTTTCGTAGGCAAAGTGTTTTAACAGAGGCGATTATTTTAAAATACGCGTTTTAACACTTTTGAGGACATGATTTGTATTAAAAAGACAAAAAAAGAGGAGTGATGTCTCCTCTTAAATTTATGTCTTGTTAAAATAATTATAGTAAATTGTTAATTAAAGTACCAATCTGATATACTGAGAATGAGACTAACCAAGCTAAAACTGTTGAATATAATATATTAAATATAGCCCACTTCCAAGATCCGGATTCTCCTTTTATCGCTGCAACTGTAGCAATACAAGGAAAGTATATCAATATAAAAAGTAATAAACTTATAACATTTAAGGTGTTAAATGTTTTACTTCCATCTGGTTGAGTATCATTGGCTATGCGGGTTTTTAAGGATTCCTGATTATCCCCATCACCGGTATAAAGAACTCCTAAAGTGCTGACAACTATTTCTTTTGCAGCCATGCCTGAGAGTAAGCTTACGCTTACTTTCCAATCAAACCCTAATGGACGCATTACCGGTTCTATTGTTTTACCAATTCGTCCAATATATGATGATTCTTGTTGAATAATGTTTTGTTGTTCTTCTATAGTTGATATCTGTGCCTCTTTTTCGTCTTCACCTATTAATTTTTCGTCAAATTGTTTTTCTACCAGACTGATTTGCTCTTCAGATATGTTAGATTGTTCTTCATTTTGAGGAAAGTAACCCAGAAACCAAATGATGACAGAAGCTATGAGTATAGTTCCCCCCATTTTTTGAAGATATTGTTTAGATTTATCCCACATATGAATAGTAACAGCCTTGGCTG
>CALYRA010000075.1 GCA_945292135.1 uncultured Dysgonomonas sp. | reverse complement strand
ACCCTTTCAGGGAACAATAGCATGTACCCGCATCAAATATGGAAAAGGTGTTTGCGGAACAGCATGGAAAGAAAATCGGATTGTAGTCGTTTCGGATGTAGAACAATTTGAAGGACACATCGCATGTGATAGCGCTTCACGTTCCGAAATAGTGATACCCATACATTGGAACAATCAGGTTATCGCGGTTTTGGATATAGATAGTGAATATCTGAATCACTTTGATGAAACAGATGTAAAATATCTCGGTGAATTAGCCAAAATTATAGAAGACAATATCGTTACTTAAAAGGGAAAATAAAAGGCAATACAAGTACCATTACCACGCCCATAATTATCTGCAAAGGGAGACCGACCTTTATATAATCCATAAAAGTATAACGTCCCGCAGACATAACTAAAGCGTTGGGAGGAGTTGAAAAAGGCGACGCAAAGCACATACTTGCAGCGACCGCTACCGCAAACAACATAGGCAGAGGGCTTACATCCATTGTCTTAGCCGCTTGCATCGCTATTGGCGCAAAAAGGATAGCAGTAGCAGTATTACTAATAAATAAAGTTAGAATAGAAGTACAAAAATATATTCCGGCTAAAAGAGCATAAGGGCTGACATTTCCTAAATAATTTACAAGCGTTCCGGAAATTAACTTATCAACACCCGTATTCGAAAAAGCCGCCGCCATAGGCATCATAGCGCCAATAAGAACAATACTTTCCCAATTTATATTGTCATAAGCCTCTTTCATATTGCGCAGACATCCCGAAACCACCATCAATACGGCAGCCACCAATACGGCTATAACAGGCGCTACGACGTTTGTAACCATAGCCACAATCATCAATATCATAATAGTGGCGGCAATAGGCGCTTTCTGGTCTAAAGTAACCTTCGAAGCTTCCTGTAAAGGTTGACCTACCAATACTAAGTCGCTTTGCCATTCATCCAATTTTGCGAGATCGCCCCATGTCCCTTGTACCAAAAGCGCATCGCCCGAATGTAGTTTTACATCCCTTATTTCATTCATTTGGTACTCTCTGTTATGTTGGATACCAAGTACATTTACGTTATACTCTTCTCTGAATTGCACTTCGGATATAGTACGATTGATCAAACGGGAATTGGGCATAATAAACACTTCGGCGATTCCCGATTCCTGAAAACCAGTAAAACCTTCTTTTTCAGGTTTAAGGCTTGCCTCGAAATTATTTTCAGTAATAAAACGGTCAATATCTTCCAATTCACCTTGACAGTACAATATATCATCCTTTAAAATTACTGACTTCGGACCGGCGACTTCTTCCAAGTATACCTTTCTGAAACGATGCGATTTATCCCTTCTGACTATCTTTACGATTGATATATTATAAAGCGTCGCGATCTTAGAATCAGCCAGTGTTTTATTTAAGAGCGGCGAATCGGAACTGATCTCGATACGATAAGATTGGCGAGCCAGATTGTAAGCCTCAACCAAATCCGCCAAAGTACGTCCTTTCTTATCCGTTTTCTCAGACTTGTCATTTTTAGAAACAAGCAACTTACTTAAAAAGAACAAAACGATAACGCCAATTGTCAGACAAACAAATCCCACAGGAGCGAAAGAAAAGAAAGCGAGAGGTTCATAACCATTGTTCGTTAAAGTTTCCTGTATTACAAGATTGGGAGGAGTACTTATCAATGTGAATAATCCCATGCTGCTTGCAAAAGCAAGAGGCATCAAATAACGTCTTGAATTAATATTAGCGCTGGCAGCCATACTTACTACAATAGGCATCATCACAGCCACAGTACCGGTATTACTGACAAATGCGCCAACGGCAGCCGTCACGATTATAACAAGTACAAACAATTTATTCTCACTATTACCGGCTAATCGAAGTATCTTACTGCTTATCATTTTCGCCAAACCGGTACGGAAAATTGCCGCTCCGACGACAAATAAACCCACCATCATGATAACGACAGAACTGGAAAACCCTTCCAGCGCTTGGGTAGGAGTTATAATCCCAAAGATAACTAACGCAAGCATCGAACAAATGGCAACCAGATCGGAACGAACCTTACCACGCATGAAGAAAATCGCCGTGACAACAAGAATTATGAGAGTAATATTTGTCGGAGAAAAAATGTCTTTCAATATCATATAAATACTTTTTTAGCTAATACTACAAAGATAATAACTCTGATTAATATTAATTGAATATAAATCTTTAACAATGTTAAAACCTGATTAGATCCGGGATCAAAAACAAGGATCATTTTATCCCCATCGCTTTTTGCGTATCTTTGGCAAGCCTTTTGTAGTAAAATGTGTGCAAATATATTTACAATAAGGTTTGATATATTTAGTTTATGGTATTAATGTGCTGAAAAATAAAAGGTAGACGATCATATGAAAGAGGAAAATAAACAACATGATTCGGATGTTGACGAAAATTTAGAACAAGAAGCAGTGACAAATGAGCAGGATTTGCCCCAAGATGAGCAAACAGAAAGTGACAATGTGACTGATTGGGAAAACAAATACAAAGAGTTGCATGATTCATATTTGCGTCTGAACGCTGAATTTGATAACTATCGCAAACGTACCCTCAAAGAAAAGACAGAATTGTTAAAAAGCGGGAGCGAACGCGTATTAGTTGACGTAATTACGGTTGTCGATGATTTTGAACGGGCATTAGAAAATGTATCTCAAGCAGAAGATGTTCAAGCCGTAAAAGAAGGCGTAGATTTAATTTACAATAAATTCCGTAACTTTCTCAAAAAACATGGAGTTAAGGAAATTGACGCAATAGGACAAGCGTTTGATACCGACAAGCATGAAGCGCTAACCACTATTCCCGCCCAATCCGAAGATGATAAAGATAAAATTGTAGATTGCGTTCAGAAAGGCTATACCCTCGATGACAAAGTAATTCGATATCCAAAAGTAATTGTTGCAAAATAATATAATTAGAATAATACTCGTAAATGGCATCCAAAAGAGATTATTATGAAGTGCTGGAAATATCAAAGACAGCGACTTTTGAAGAAATAAAAAAAGCTTACCGCAAAAAAGCGATTCAATATCATCCCGACAAAAATCCGGGAGATAAGGTGGCAGAAGAAAAATTCAAGGAAGCTGCTGAAGCGTACGAAATACTTGGCGACGAGCAAAAACGTGCTAAATATGATAGATATGGGCATGAAGCTCCCGGAGGATTTGGCTCACATGCAGGAGGCTTCTCTATGGATGATATCTTTTCCCAATTTGGAGATATTTTTGGCGGGCATTTTGGCGGATTCGGCGGATTTGGACAAAGAGGACCTCGCGTAAACAGAGGCTCGGACTTGCGTGTCAAAGTAAAGCTTAGTCTGCAAGATATAGCTAACGGCGTAGAGAAAAAGATAAAAGTTAAGAAATTCGTATCCTGTACGCATTGTCACGGGACAGGCGCGGACAATGGAACCGCATACGAAACATGCTCAACATGTAAAGGTTCAGGAGTAGTGACTCGCGTTGTAAACACCTTACTCGGTCAGATGCAGACGCAATCCACCTGTCCGACATGTAATGGAGAAGGAAAAACGATAACCAAGAAATGCTCTTATTGTAATGGCGAAGGCATAAACCGACAAGAAGAAGTAATAACCATCAATATTCCCGCAGGAGTAGTCGAAGGTATGCAACTATCGATGAGCGGTAACGGGAATGCAGCCCGCCATGGCGGCGTAAACGGTGATTTATTGATAGTCGTTGAAGAAGAACAACATCCGGAATTATTCAGAGATGAAAATGATGTAGTTTACAACCTATTACTGAATATTTCGACAGCAAGTATAGGAGGGAGCGTCGTAGTACCGACAATAGACGGAAAAGTTAAAATAAATATTGATCCCGGTACGCAACCCGGTACCGTACTACGTCTTAAAAACAAGGGATTGCCAAGTTACGGCAACAGATATGGAACAGGCGATTTACTTGTCAATATCAGCGTTTACATTCCCGAAAAACTGTCAGACAGCGAGAAAAAAACATTGACCGAATTGGACAAATCCGAAAACTTTCAGCCAAGCAAATCAATAAAGAATAAGATATTCAGTCATTTTCGCAAAATGTTTGACTAAAACGATATCCATGATATAATAAAAAGGCAATTCAATAAAGGATTGTCTTTTTTATTGTTATAACGATCAAAAAAATTACCTTTGACATTGCATATAATGTTGTGAAAGATGAAAATAAAAGAGATATTACAAGCTGTAGAACAACTTGCTCCGATTCCATTGCAAGAAAGTTATGATAATTCGGGAGTACAGATAGGCAATGTCAATCAGGAAGCTAAAGCAGCTTTGCTGAGCATTGACGTGACTGAGGCTGTCGTTGACGAAGCAATAGCATTAGGCTGCAATCTCATAATTTCACATCATCCTCTGGCATTTCGTAGTTTTAAATCCCTTACGGGAAAAAATTATGTCGAACGCTGCATGATTAAAGCTTGTAAACATGATATAGTTATTTACGCAGCCCATACCAATTTGGATAATGCCGGTCAGGGTATCAACTATTATTTGGCAAAACTCCTCAATCTGCAACATATACGCATCTTGGCTCCCCAAGAAGATAAACTATTGAAATTGGTGACATTCGTTCCATATACGCATGCCGAATTAGTTAGAAATACCATATTCAGCGCAGGCGCAGGCAATATAGGAGCATATGACATGTGTAGTTATAATATAGAAGGTCAAGGCACATTCAGGGCAGGAGAAAATACGAATCCGTTTTGTGGCGAAATAGGGAAGATGCACACCGAAAATGAGGTGCGGATAGAAGTCATACTCCCCGTTTTCAGGCAAAGAGATGTCTTGCAAGCGTTAATAGCCGTACATCCCTACGAAGAGCCCGCTTATGATTTTTATAAACTACAAAATACGTGGTCGCAATCAGGTAGTGGAGTAGTAGGTACATTACCCGAAGAAGTAGAAGAAGAAGACTTTTTATATCATATAAAAGATACGTTTCATCTCAAAACTTTGATGCATTCCCCGTTACGAGGAAGCTATGTGCGTGATGTCGCTATATGTAGCGGTAGCGGCGCGTTTCTGATACCAATGGCAGCCGCCTATGGAGCAGATGTATTTATTACCGGAGAAGCGAAATATAATGATTATTACGATGTGGAAGATAAGCTGCTGCTTGCCACTATCGGACATTATGAATCCGAAATATTCACAAAGAATGTATTTTATGACGTTATATCAGAAAAATATCCTACCTTTGCGCTCTATATGTCAGGAACAGATATGAATCCTGTCAACTATTTGTAAAACAGTTGTCGACACACTCCAACAGTTTTACGATGATGTAGTAAGAAGGTAGAAAATATCGGATTGCTGCATTTTTTGTTTAATGTAAGGCAAGTTTAAATTGAATAAAAGGGACAGTTGTAGAGATATGAGGTATAATCGACTGCAAGATTTTAACTTGTCGCTCGATATGGATGTAAACGAAGTATATGCAATTAAATAAAATTTGAATAATAAATATTATAATAAAAGATAAAATTATGGCAAGAAAACAAGCGGAAAGAGAAGTCAGCGTAGAAGATAAATTAAAAACGCTTTATTCACTTCAGCAAAAATTATCGGAAATCGACAAGATTAAAATACTTCGCGGCGAATTGCCTTTGGAGGTAGCAGACCTTGAAGATGAAATTATCGGATTTGAAACTCGCGTAAAAAAATACGAGACAGAAGAGAAAGACGCAGAAGGTGCTATTGCGCAACAAAAAATCAAGATACAGGAATCTACAACAAAGATAGAAAAATACAAAGAACAGTTAGATAATGTACGTAATAACAGAGAATTCGATCATTTAAGCAAAGAAATTGAATTTGAATCTTTGGAAGTCGAATTGGCTGAAAAACGAATACGTGAATTTACACAGGATTTGAAGAATCTAACCGAGCAAATCGAAAAAAGCAGAACCTTTCTTTCAGAACGTTCGGGAGATTTAGCGGAAAAGAAAGCCGAATTAGATACGATTGTCGGTGAAACTAAACAACAAGAAGAAGATCTTCGTGAAGAAGTAAAAGGAATCGAGGTTGAAGTAGAACCACGTTTGTTGCAAGCATTCAAAAGAATACGTAAGAGCGCCCGTAATGGATTAGCAGTCGTATGCGTCGAACGCGCCGCATGTGGAGGTTGCTTCAATAAAATACCGCCTCAAAAACAAATGGATATAAAAATGGGTAAAAAAATAATTGTTTGTGAATATTGCGGACGTATTATGATAGATCCCGAACTGGTAGGCGAAGCGGAATAATAATTACAGGTAATATTCTATGATATAACCTTTAAACAATTACACTATAAAATCCGGAATGTGTTTAACCATATTCCGGATTTTTTTTTAACTCAAATTTAAGAACAAAAAATTATTTATCTTGTTTTATAGATATCAGTAAAATATCAAAAAAGAAACTTTTTCAGACTTTCTGAAATTTTAAATTGCT
>CALYRA010000074.1 GCA_945292135.1 uncultured Dysgonomonas sp. | reverse complement strand
TAATAAAACTAATTTTTTCATAATCTATTTATTTAATTTGTTGATATATTGTATTATACGTTTATAATTTCATTTTAAAAAAACATAAAACATTACTATTTGTAAGGCGTATTCTTACAAACCGATTTGCGAAATAGTTTGGTTATGCTTATTAAATTAATAAAACTACATAGAGCCCCGATGTAGATATTTTTGTCTTTTATACTTCTATAGTTATAATAACATTTTAATCAAAAAATATGTTTTTATATAACATCAATACCTTACAATTATCACTTTTCCTTTAAACATTAAAGCCATTATTTTGTTTTTCAAAGCTTTAAGTTTTAACTAAAATATCAAATAAATTTTATTATTTTAAAAGTTATCCGTATAAAACGATCTTTTTTTGGATTATGTTAAATGTTTAGTTTTAACAAAACAAGTTTATTATTAGTTTTATCTATCTTTATTTATTACCTCCTTATTCAGATGTTTATCAATTAGATATGGATTTACATTATTTGTCAATCTACTATATATTCTACTTCATGAGCTTCGGTCAGTTGAGGAATTTCAAGTTTTGCCAACATGTTATCCAAAACTTTTTCGGGTAGCATATATTCACGTTCCTTATTTTGTTTACGCCATTTATTATAAGGTTTTTCAATATATACAATTCTGACTTTAGCTCCATAACTGACAAATAAATCAATTAGTTGCATGCGTAATTGTTGGGTGATATTTGTCGCGTTCCAAATAAAATTCTGTCCTTTTCGCAAGAAAGAACGAGCTTCTTCTTTAGCAGTCTGTACAACTCTTCCATTACCCGATTTATCGGTAGGAGATATTTTATTCTTTCTGCGAATAGCGTCTAAGCTGATAACAGGAAAATTCGTATTCAAAGATTGAATATAATGATCTTTGCCCATTCCCGGCAAACCCGATAACATAATCACTTCGCACTTAAAATTATCAAATGGTACATAATCAATATAACTGTCAGGCGTATTAAAATATTTGAACCTCGCCGAATCCGTTTTGAATGCTCTGGGTTTACCAAAACAATCACATTCAATGCAAAACTGTTTAAACAAGTATATTCTATCCATAAGAGTGTTGACATCATCACATTTACGACCTACAGCATCCGCTTCGGCTAGTATGGCAAGATGCTGCGTATTTAATCTGAAAGCAGCTTCTACAACTTTTTTTTCGGGATATTTCTTTTCAAGTAGCCAGATAGGAAGTCCGTGAAAACGAACCATTGAGGCTATTTGCTCTCTTATATAAAATGGGGTAGGGACATCACGGAATAGAATAGTTCTGGTTGTAAATTCACCATATCTTGCATGTCCATTAGCAGAGATATTTCCATTGCCTTTATCTATTGATGTGGATCGTTTTTCAATGTCATGCATTAACGCGCTTGCCCAAATGATTTCCTTGTCTTGTTGAGGCAAAGAAATATAATTGTCAATATATTGCAATTTATCCAAAACCATTTGAGTATGATTTTTTACGCTTCCTTCCGCATGATGTATTTTATGCTGTTTCACATGTTCCATATCCGAAACCCAAGAGAATTGTTTTTCAAGGGATGCCCAGTCTTTATTTTGTGTTAATTGCCAAATCTTTTCCATAATATTACAGAGTACCTAAAATATCAATATAATTTGCCGAAGCTAATTGCGCTTCTGACCATTGAATAATGTAGTTATAAAAAGCAGATAATTTCAAATTACCGTCTGTATTATAATTTTTCAAACTATCTGTTATTTTTATCCAATCACTTTTCGAAATTGTATTCCAACTTGTATTATCAAAATCATCTTTAGGATAGATTTGATATATAAAAGGACGCAAATATTCGAAATCAGACCAATAGATAAAGATCGAATCTTCGTATTTATTACTCTCATCTTTATTAGAAGAGGAGAGTTTAAAACCGACTTTACCTTCTCTTTTTCGGTATTTATACATAACATCCGTAAGATGATTGTTTACAACTTTTAATCGTATCAGTGGTAAATCTTTTTTTAGAGCAGTCTTAATGTTTTCTACTATCTTGTAAAATTGTTTCTCTCTTTCATTTGTCGTAAATGAATTATAAAAATTAATTTCCAAGTAGTTAGTTGTAATTAAGAACCTAAATATTTCCGTTCTTAAAGGCGTAATAATATAATCGTGTTCCTGCAAATAAAGGAAGTTATTTTTATCAATAAAAACGAAAAAAGAAAATGATGTTTGAAAGTTTATATTATTTTCAAATATATCCGTATTCATTTCTATATCATTATCAAAAATGATATAATATTTTTCACTGCCCCAATAATCTTTAAGAAATTCATCTAATTTAAGAACAGTTTGATTGATATCAAATCCATTGGATTGGGTAATTGTTGTTTTATATTCCATTCTTATTCTTCCTTTCCCAAATTAGTTTAGCGCGTTTCCAGTTTCTACTCCAATGTTCATCAGTTTTTACATGACCTTTACGAACATATTTAAATACATTATGAGCAAATTCATTTATAGAATATTCACCAATATTACGGCTGACAATTCCTTCTCTTGTACAATCTTTTCGGGTTAGCGTATCAATCGAACCAAAGACACTCGGTTCTTGAGCATAACTGATGATTTGTTTTTCCAGCGTTTTGGAATCCAATTCTTTAACGGATTGAACCGAAATTTCGGGAACAGTAGGAAGATCGAACATTGCTGCATAAAATTTTACTTCTTCCCATGAAAGCCATTTATCAAGGCATCTGACAGCAAAGATATAATAATAGGATTCTATTTGCTCATATTCAATCGAATGTATAGCATATAAATTTTCTCCAAATAATTCTATATCTCCTAAATCATTTTTGATAAATTTCCATCGTTCACGAATTTGACTTGTCCAAGGTGAATTAGTCGGCGCTATATGTGAACGCGCAAATACTCCAAATTTATTCATACAATTGTTTTCGCCATCTAACTTTTCCGTATGTATTAAGGTTTCAATATTTTGTATATCTTCCCAATAAGAATGATTGATTCGGTCGTCGCTTGTTGTTCCCGGCGAAAAGGGATAATGATAAGTACGACCATATTTTTGCGATATCATATCAGTAATTGTTTAATTTTTAAATATAAAGACCTTTTGGTTTAGTAATCTCGTCAGCTTAAAACGTGAGTTTGTAATAAAATAATAATCTGAAAATTAATCCCTGATATTTTTATTTTTTTTATAAATCGGTTTTGTCTACTAATCATGTGATTAAGGGAGATAGATGAAAATCAGATTTATTTTATATCAAGGTTTAGATATAGATACAATCCTATTTGCTAAAAATATTGCAAGGATATCTCTACTTTATTTTTGAAATAAATTTTAACATAATAAAGTATTGTGTTAAATTAAAATTAAGTAATTTTTTTTTATTTATCTTAGCAAAACTATTAACAAAACAATAAAAAACTAATGAAGAACTTTATTTTATGCTCCTTAGCAATAGGAGTTTTATTTCTAACATCATGTGGTTCAGGATCTAAAGAATTAACTTCGAAACCTACCCCTCCCAAGTCGGAAGGACCTGTTAGAGTCCTGTTTGTCGGAAACAGTCATACAGAATATTATGCCAGTTTTCCTAAAATGCTCGAAGCTTTAACCAAAGCAAACAACAAACAAGTAGAGGTTTTTACTCTTATCGAAATGGGTGTAAGTATAGACCAAATACTAAAAGCAAATAAAAATAAAGCCGACCAGTTATTCGCAGAAACAGATACTGATGGTAATTTTTTTGATTATATTATATTGCAAGAGTCAACTCCGGTAGCGTTACAAGAAGAAGAAAAGTATAAAACTAACTGTAAAGCCATTCATGATTTAGTCGTTAAGAATAGTCCTGATGTCGCGACTTACATTTACGGGTTAGCGATTCCTTTTGATTATACCGATTCCAATTATAAAGAATATCAAAAAATATTAACCGGTAACGCCATTAGCGTAGCTAAGTCTTTACCTAATGCAGGTGTACTTCCTTTTGCGCAAGCAATTGAAAACGCCTATCAAGGTAAAGAAGGATATTCTGCCGAAAAAGACGGTAAAAATGTATTACGCTCTACAGATAGTTCACGTCACATGTTGAATGATGCGGTATTCATGAATTCAATCATCTTATATCAGTATTTATTCAACGAAACACCCCAAATTCCTCAACAATTACCTCTTGCTACAGGAACTGACGATGATGATGAAATAGTTTTAATGAACGTAAGTGAAGGAGTATCTAATCCCACTGCTTTAGAAAAAATAGCTGCATCATACAAATAATTTATTTAATGTGAGTTTGGTATGAATAAAGCATTATAGCCAATCATATCAAGCTCATATTAATTAGTAAATCAAAGAACGTTTTATAAAATTAAGAGTAAGTATCTGTTTTTAATAAATCAATTGAATTTGAAAAAAACGTTTAAATTACTATGACTATATACTGAAAAATAATTTCGTGTTTTTATAAACTCTATTTGCCAAATCTTCAATATCTTCGTTCAGATAGTAAGCTATTTCGTCCAAGATATGAACTAAATATTTAGGTTCGTTTCTTCCGTTTTTCGGTTTCTCCTCCAAATTGCGAGGCGTTAAGAAAGGAGCATCCGTTTCAATCATAAGTTTATTTAGAGGAATCAATTTAACTAAATCTATAAGATGTTTACCCCTTCTTTCATCACATATCCATCCGGTTATGCCGATGTGGCAGCCCAAATCAAGATATGCTTGTAATTCTTCCTTATTCCCTGTGAAACAATGAACAACAACGCCATTCATTAAATCGTTTTTATACTTTTCGAGTATCTTGTAAAAATCTTCAAAAGCATCTCTTTCGTGTAAAAACAATGGCAGCTTTTTATTGCAAGCCAATTCTATTTGTTGCTCAAAATATTTACGTTGCATATCGCGAGGTGAAAAATCACGGTTATAATCCAATCCGCATTCGCCGATAGCAACAACACAATCTTTTTCAGCTAATTTCCCTAAATTCTTTATCGTATCATGCGTGCATGATTTAACATCATGCGGATGAACTCCTGCTGTACTAAATAATTTATTTGGATAACGCGAAGCGTATTTTGCAGCTTCAATACTACTTCTTTCACATGTTCCGGTGATTATCAAAGGTGTAACCCCTGCTTCAATGGCAGATTCTACAACTTGCTCGCGGTCTTCATTAAAAGAACGATGCATCAAATTTATTCCTATATCTATAATTTTCATATTTTCTTTATTTATGCTTTTATTATGAGACTATAATCTTTTATTTTTTATTAATAAAAAAAACTAATCCAGACCCAAACGCTTCATTATTTCTAATGAAACAGGGTATATTTTCTCTTTGGGTAGTAATTCTTTTGCCTTATCGGGTCGACCATCCATTTTCAACTGATAAATTTTGTGAGCCAAAGATGTATAATCTTGTATATCTACAATCCAATCGTTGTTATATCCTTCAATCAAATGGCGACTGATGCCGACTTGTATTGAACGATAGTCAAGTTTACAACCTCTTAAACTGCGTTCAGGATCCCATTGAACATGGATTTTTGCTTCCTCAAAAAGTCGTCTCCATTTATCTCCATTGGTATAGACACTTTTCGATGGATGTGTTAGTATTCCTTGTGATAATGCATATTCCCATGCCGAACGTTTTATCCTTATGGCTAAAATATATTCTTGTCCCGATTTGTGTCCATAACCACTTCTTTCCATCATCCACAAAAAGGATGGCTTTATCCAGGTCATTCGGGTGAGTGAAAATGGAGGTACAAACTTTTTATTCTCAATAGCAAGTTTTGCTATCGTTTCGTTATATGCCTGATAGACAACTATTGTATCACGATCATAATCTGCTCTTATCTCATATTGTTTCATTTATTTTTTATAATAATAATAATTTTGAGATATATTTCACGTCTACATAATCAGTTAACCAGACTCCATTATTGGATTGATAAAACAGTATCCCATCTTTGTACATATTTCCAGACATGATAGTCAGAATTGACGGCTTCCCATGCCTTGAACCGACTTTTGTCGCTGTTTCCTTATCTTTACTTAGATGAACATATTGCCGGCTGCCTTTCAATATGCCTTGTTCCATGATGGAAGACACAAATCTCGTAGCCGTTCCGTGATACAAATATTCAGGTGGTTCGACAGGACGCAAAGCCAAATCTATATCAATCGAATGTCCTTGATTAGCTCTGATTTTATTTCGTTTTTCATTAAACGAATAGCGTTGCTTGTCATTTGTCTCAACTATTTCAATCAAATCTTCCATAGAAAAATGGTAATGATGCTTATTACATTTCTCTATAAGTTCTTTTACATTTGCCCAACCTTGTTCGTCCAATTCAATTCCTATTTTTTGTGGCTCATGTCTTAGAATTAAACTCAGAAATTTGCCAATCCGTTTTTTATCTTGTTCTGTCATAACTTCTTATTCAATTTTATAACGGTCTACATCCGGT
>CALYRA010000073.1 GCA_945292135.1 uncultured Dysgonomonas sp. | reverse complement strand
GAGAAAAAGCCTCAATGTCTCTATACATCTTATTGGCTTTACCATTTAGAGAGACAGCGTTAATATGTTGTACTATTTTATTATTCTTCTTTGAGTATTGTTTTTTGAACAATTTTATACCGGTAGAAATAAAGACTTTATTTGACGTTCCTATTTCTCGTACTTCTATTTGCAATAATCCTTGAGTATCAGTATCATTAGCAACTCCTTTCCTATCAAAAACAAATCTAATGCTTAACGTATCCATTTTTATACCATTTTTTATACTTGCACAAATATAGGTATAAAAAAGATTGAAATAAACTGTAACGGTATAAAATATAGTGGAACATAAACCCTTGAAAATAAAGAAACACCCTGATTTAGAGTGTTTATTTGCGGAGAGGAAGAGATTCGAACTCTCGAAACGCTTTTGACGTTTACACGCTTTCCAGGCGTGCCTCTTCAACCACTCGAGCACCTCTCCTTTTATTTACCGATGCAAAGATAAGGATAGTTTTGGAATAGGCAAATGGAATTTTGTAGTTCTATTAAATAATGATTTTAATCAGTTATAAGAAGGTAGCGCATACAAAATGAGAGTAATGGTTAACGAAATCATATCAGTCTTTAGTTTAACGGCAAAAGGCTGTAGATATTTTTAGATTGTTCATAATAAGAACTAACGAATAGCATTTAATTTATCAACTTAACTGTTTTACTATTCTATATCTTTTTATAATCGCTTCTGCCATCAATAACTAATTTAATAAAGGTTTATGAACATGTTTCCAACTTAAATTATCTTTTCCTCAAATTTTAGAAATTCAAAAGTTAATAGGTTGTTTGAAAATGAAACCAAAAAGAAAGCTTTTAAATAAAGCTTTCTTTTTCGCCTGCTATTATTTAAGCTAAACGAAACAATTTATTTGCGTTTTGAGTTGTTGTTTCTATAACTTCTTCTATCGACATGTTATACATTTCACTCAATTTAGTAGCGACTAAGGGCAAATAAGATGGTTCATTCCTTTTTCCCCGATAGGGTGCCGGCGTCAAATATGGTGAATCTGTTTCTAAGATAATGTATGATAAGTCTACTTCTTTTAAAACTGTTGGCATGGTTGAATTTTTAAAGGTAATAACGCCATTAACTCCAATTTTAAAATTCTTCAGCTCTATTATTTTGCGAAGATCATTTGTATCTCCGCCAAAACCATGAAAAACTCCTCGCAAACTTTCTGCTCCAATGTTTTTTATACTGCGAACTACTTCTTGAACCGCATTACGAGAATGAATAGAAACAGGTAAATCATATTCTATTGCCCAACGAAGTTGCTCTTCGAACGCCAATTTCTGTTCAACGGCATACTTTTTATCCCAATAAAGATCCATTCCGATTTCTCCTATGCCAACGTATTTATCTCTATTGTCAACGAGAAATTTTTTAATAAGCGCTAAATCAGCCTTCCAATTGGTATCCAAACTTGTTGGATGTAATCCAATCATAGGTAAACAATATGTCGGATTTTTATCAGCTAATTTGTGTAGTGGATTTATTGACTCTGTATCTATATTTGGTAATAAAATTTTTTTTACTCCTGCTTTTCTTGCTCTGTTTATTACTTCTTCATATTCATTTTCAAAGTCTTTGCTATAAATGTGCGCGTGCGTATCAATCATAAAGATTATTATGTTTGGTTATGTAATTTTGCTTTCTCACTTTTTCTGAGATAATATACAACTCCAAATTCTTTACATTTTTCCAATCTCTGTTCTGTTTCAAGATTTGCGAATGCTTCTTCGATTTGATTCCATAATGTGCATAGAATCTTATCTATATCGTTGCGCTGATCGCTAAGAATATTTAATTGTCTGGTTGTTGTATTTTGGTATGTTTTTTGCGAAAAATAAGCGTCTTTAAATAGGGAAAATGCTACGTTTACCCGGGCTATAGTCGGGTTATAAATCGGCGCTCCTCCTTGTTGTAAACGGACATTTTCGCCTTTTATCACATTTTCACCCCATGTAATGATTGAGTCGTTACTCGATAAATCCGGAACGGCAAAGTTATCTTCTTCCATTTTGTACAATAATTTCACTTCTTTTTTTATCTCTCCCCGGATGATACATAAATTAAGTACTTGTACAAAATGTGATATATACAATCTGGCGTTTTTTGCCAGTTTTTGAAATTTCCTATTTTCGGAAGCTTGTCTGTCTAAACTCTGTTTATACAATACTTGCGCACTTTCAAAATCCCGCAGCATAAGTTCGAGCGTTTGGATGTCCAAAGTGATTATTTCTCTGTTATAGGCATATACACTACTGTGCATTTTATTTATTGCTGCTTTAAGAGACCTGATACGCGCACTATCTGTATTTGGTAATCTGCGATAAGGCATAGGTTAATCAATTTTTTATTTAAGAATTTCGGGACATTAATTGTTCTGCAACAGATTGCAATATTACCTTCTTGCCGGTTTCTAAATTTAATTGGTTAAGGTAATTGATTGATTTTTTGTAATAATCTCTAATTAAATGTTCTGTCCGTTCTTTAAGTTTAAGTTTGTTATATATATTTTTCACAGCTTCTATTTTATCGGATTCGTTGAAATCAACTATGTTAATCCAATATAATAAATCTTCTCTGACCGAAGGGTCTTCTAATGCGTTAATCAGCAAATAAGTTTTTTTGTTACAAACGATATCGCCGCCCATCTTCTTTCCAAAACTCTGCGTATCGCCATACACGTCTAACAAGTCGTCTTTAAGCTGAAAAGCCAATCCTAAATTTATACCAAATTCATATAAATTATCTAAATCTTCTTCGGGAGCTCCGGCAACCATAGCTCCTTCTTTCAATGCGCAACCTAATAGAACCGCTGTTTTCAAACGGATCATTTCAAGATATTCGGGAATCGTCACATCCAAGCGCCGCTCAAATTCCATATCGTATTGTTGTCCGCTACATATTTCAGATGCTGTCTTAGAAAATAAATCTAAAATAGATTTTAAGTATGTAGAATCCACCTTACATATTTCACGATAGGCTTCGATCAACATTGCGTCTCCCGAAAGTATTGCCGTATTATCGTTCCACTTTAAATGTACAGTTTGTTTTCCTCTTCGCATATCTGCCCGATCCATAAGATCGTCATGCAATAAAGTAAAGTTGTGAAATACTTCTACTGCTTTGGCTATTGGTAATGCTTTTGAGATATCGTCAGTATATAAGTTGCAAGCCATCAAAGCTAAGGCAGGACGGATACGTTTTCCACCCAATGACAGTATATAACTAATAGGCTCGAATAAAGATTCGGGCTTTTGCGTAAATCTAATATTTGCTATTTCAGCGTTTACTATATCTAGTATATCCTCAAGTTTATATATTGAACTCATCTTTGAATAACCCTAATTTATGTATTATTTTGTAATTGCAGATAGTAAAGCTGTATCGATTAAGATAATACATTTTTTGTTTGGATGAACAAAGGTAACTTTTTTTATTAAACGTTCAAATCTTTTCATTTAATTGCTCTTTTTATTCTTTATTTATTATATCTTTAAGAGTTTAATTTTGAAGATAATATTGTAAACATAAATATAGAATTTTATTCTTTATTATTTATAAATTCTTATATCTGTTGGGCAATCTAATCAAATTTCTATTAAAAAAAAGTAATATCGGATAAAATGAATAAAATTGCATTAATAACCGGAGCTACTTCCGGTATTGGAAAAGCTATCGCTTTGAAACTGGCAAAAGAATCTTACGATATCATTATAACAGGACGTCGTAAAGAACGATTGGAGGAATTAAAAGTTGAATTAACGAAAGCGAACAATATTCGTGTTTTAATTCTTAACTTCGATATCCGAATTTACAATGAAGTCGAAAAATCATTCAGTAATCTTCCTAAAGAATGGCAAGATATTGATGTTTTAGTAAACAATGCAGGCTTAGCTGTGGGACTCAATCCAATCCATCAAGGCGTCATCGATGATTGGGAAAGGATGATAGATACCAATATCAAGGGTTTATTATATATGACAAGGTTAGTATCTCCGGGAATGGCTGACAGAAAAAATGGACATATTATCAATATTTGTTCGATCGCAGGCAAAGATGTTTATGCTAACGGTAATGTCTATTGCGCAACCAAACACGCAGTAGACGCGCTGAGCAAAGGGATACGAATAGATTTATTACCGTATGGGATTAAGGTTACGCAAATATGTCCCGGAGCTGTTGAAACTGAATTTTCACTTGTGAGATTTAAAGGCGATGATAATCGCGCCAAAGAGGTATATAAAGGTTTCACACCTTTATATGCAAATGATATTGCCGAAGCTGTATATTATGCTGTCTCGCAACCTAAGCATATCGACATTCAAGATGTATTAATAATGCCAACTGCTCAGGCTGATGGCTCGACTTTTCATAAAGAAGGGTAATTAAGATAATAATAAATTACAGTAAATATTAATAAGTCCAATTTTTAATCTTAACGGGTTTGTTTTGGACTTATTGATTATAAAGCGTTATAGTGTTATATCCAATAAATTAATTCAAACTTTTTCTTCTGATTCTAAAATTTATTCTTTTCCAAAATCCGAATTGAAGAAATATTGTCTTTTTCGCTAAAAGCTTTGACTTTGCCTGTTGTTAGATTTTCATTTCAAACATATCTTCCCCTCTATTTTTTCTTTTGTTCTCGTCGGTTCCCAACCGAGGTGAATAACATATAAGTTATTAATTTTAAATTCACGTAATATTTTCTGTAAAGCTACGGTTCAAAGCTTAGATAGAAAGGTAAAGTTTAGCAGCCATGTGAAAATGTTATTTTTAAATATTTGGTTTCGACCAATACGTCTTTTCTAAACACATCAAATCGAAAAAGAATATCTTCAAAAATGAACATGGAAGGTCTATTTTTATAAACAATTGTCGCTTCAGTTAAAAATTCTCCCTGAATCATAACCATAGTATCACGAAGCGCCAATTGTCTCTTTAGTTCCTTAAAATCGCTAATACTATCTATTATTGGTATTTTAAAATAACTATTTGCGGAGTCTTTTAACACTACTATAGGAGAAATACCCGTCCATTCATCATTCCAATAATAAGGGTTTTGTACATCTATAATATCACTATCATTAGTATATTTTCGCCAAACCCAAATACGCTCATACAAAGAGACTGAAACTTTGTAACTAAGGTCTGTTTTATCTGTGAAAGGCGTAATTCTCAAAATTTTATTATTAATATCATGATGTAGCCATTCTTCTAAACACAATGTATCTTTATTTGTTTCTAAGTAACACGAATCAACGCCACCAATTACAGCATAGTAAGATTGATCTAATTTGTATTTCTCCTTATTATAATGATTATAATCAATAGCAGTTTGGTAAACCCCATAATTATAAATTGTAACCATAAAATTTGAATATTTTATATTCGTATTGGTAGATGGCTCCTCTCCCTCCGCTATATATTTTAACATTTCATCCGAAGGATATGAATCAAAGAGAGTTGTATCTTTAAATGGTTCATAAATATATTTATCACCAGAGGAAACAGTACGAGAACAAGCTGCTAACGATAAAACAATAAGAAGCGGTAATATACATTTATTATACATGTAAATTGTGTTTAGATTATTTTCAAATTTACAAATTTTATATGGGTATTGAGCAAATACAGATTAATTTAACAAACATTCATTAAAAAACATTTACATGACTAAAGAACTAAATTTAATTATACAAATTCATTACAATAAGTTACCGTAAAATTACCTCTTATTCTTCTTAACGGTATAAAAATTCTACAAATTTATATCTTCAATTATTCGCGTGATATTTTTGCTGTGACTCCGGTTCAACGCTTAGAATAAAAAGACAAAGTTTAACACCCATAAGAAAATGTTATTTTTAAATATTTAGTTTCTATTAATACGCCTTTTTTGAATACATCAAATCGAAAAAGAATATCGTCAATAACAAAGTGGCAAGGATTATTTTTATAGACAATCGTCGCTACGTCATCATATTCTCCTTCAATGACAACCAATGTATCACGAAGCGCCAATCGTTTCTTTAAATCCGGAAAATCGCTAATATTCGATACTAATGGTATTTCAAAATAATTTTTAGCGGAGTCTTTCAACGTTACTGCAGGGGAAATACCCTCCCATTGGTCAGATAAATCAGACAATTCTCCAGTAGTACTATAGTCAGTCTGTTGTTTCCAAATCCGCTCATACAATGAGGCTGAAACTTTATAGCTAAGATCTTTTTTAGCTGTGAGTGGTATAATTCTCATAATTTTATTGCTGATATCGTTAAATACCCATTCATTCAACTCCAACGTATCTTTATTCGTTTCTAAATAGCAAGAATCAACACCATCAATTACAACATTGTAAGATCGATCATTATTATAATATTCCTTATTATTATGATTATAATCAATAACGGTTTGGTAAACCCCATAATTATAAATTGTAACCATAAAATTTGAATATTTTATAT
>CALYRA010000072.1 GCA_945292135.1 uncultured Dysgonomonas sp. | reverse complement strand
ATTTATTAGGTTGTATTAATATAATATCCCGTTTTTAAATTATGGTATTCTACAAGTTAAACATTAGGAACATTTCCCCAATGTGATATATTTTGGTTTTGATTTCATGGTTACTCAATAAATCTGTAGTTTTATAATCATCAGATTAAGTTATACACAAGTCCTAACACTATTAGATTTTATTTTAATACTTATTAAATAAAAATAGTTTATCGGAATTTATAAAATTCTCCCGCAAATTTCTTAAAGTCAAGAATATCAACTTCCGTTTTATTGCACTTTATTTTTTGACTATAATTTTGTTCTCATACATAAGACTTTTAATCTCTATTTTTTATATATTAGCTTTCTGAAAGGCTTATTATTTTTATAAATTACCATATTTGTGGTATTTCGGCAAAGTGATTAACCAATTACCTTTGTTGTACAATCATTAATAAGATAAGAAAATGATAAAAGCACTCTCTTACATCAGTAATCCTTTCAATACAATAAACAATTTGGCTCAGTTGGCAGACTCTCAAACAGTGGCTTCTGAACTTAAAATTAAAAATTTAAATGTAAGTATTGAAAACAATCATATATTGAAAAACATCAATATAAAGATTCCAAACAACAAGATTACTTGTATTATTGGTCCATCAGGTTGCGGCAAATCCACACTTTTAAAAACGATTAACCGTTTGATTGATGACAATGACAAAGTGAGAGTGGATGGCGAAATTCTTATCGATGGTGAAAATATCTATGGAAAGAAAGTGGAAGTTACTCATATTCGCAAAAAAATGGGACTGTTATCTCAACGTCCAACTCCTCTGCCGATGTCTATTTTTGACAATATTGCTTTCGGATGTAAGATTCACGGTATTCGCAACAAAAAACAATTGAAACATATTGTTGAGGAAAACCTAAGGGCTGCAGGTTTATGGGAAGAAGTCAAAGACCGTCTTCATGCTCCAGCATCGAGCCTATCAATAGGACAGCAACAACGACTATGTTTGGCGCGCGGTTTAGCTATAAAACCACAATTTATATTGGGCGATGAATCAACTTCGGCTTTAGATCCTATTTCGAGCCGTCATATTGAAGACCTATTTGTAAAACTGAAAGAAAGTTATGGAGTTGTATTGGTTACGCACACTTTGCGTCAAGCTTTGCGTATCGCTGACCATGTTATTTTTATTTATATGGGAGAAATCGTTGAATGCGGATCAGCAAAAGAATTGTTCAATAACCCTAAAAATGAGTTGACCAAACAATATTTATCAGGAGTATTCAGCTAAAATATTTAATCTATAATAGAATACAGAATGAGTTACGTATTACCCCAATCCTTAGAAAAAGATATTCAACAATTCGCCTCTTTAGCAAAAGAGTATCAAGAGAAAAAAATCGACATCGCTCAATTTAAAGCAGTTCGTGTTCCGATGGGAATTTATGAACAGCGAAAGGATGAAATATATATGGCGAGAATACGTACAACAGGAGGCGTAATTTCACCTAAACAACTTCTTGAAGTAATTGAGATTGCTAAAAATTATCATTCAAATCTGTTGCATATCACAACACGGCAAGAAATCCAAATCCAAAACCTTTTGTTGGAAAATGTAGAACCTATTATGCAGGCTTTACGCAAAATAGGTTTAGCGACCAAAGGAGGGGGAGGAAATACGATACGTAATATTTTAGTTTCGGAATATAGCGGTATATCGGATAATGAAGAATTTGATACCACGCCTTACGCCATGGCGCTTACCTCTAAGCTGATTGCCGAAGCTGATTCGTACCTGATGCCTCGCAAAATGAAAATGGCGTTTTCCTCTGATGACAAACAAATCGGGTATGCAGCTATCAATGATGTTGGATTTGTAGCTAAAACGAAGAACGGAGAAAAGGGTTTTTTAGTATATGCCGGGGGAGGCGCAGGGGCTAAACCGACCATTGGATGGATATTATTCGATTTTATACCTGCAAGCGAATTATACGTAGTAGCTGAAGCGTTGAAACGTTTTTTTTCGGAGCATGGCAACCGAAAGAACAGGAGCAAAGCCCGTCTACGTTTTGTATTCTACAAACTGGGAGAAGAAGAAACAATACGATTGATAAAAGAATATTACGAAGCAGCCAAAAAAGTAGAACCTCCATTTATTCCGCAAGGCGATGAAAACGAACGTCCTTCTTTTTCTTATCAACCAATAAATCCGAATCAGGAAGACGAGGCTTATAAACGATGGAAAGACCGTTATGTCGAAGCGCAAAAGCAGGATGGATACAGTACGGTTTTATTACCAATATTATTGGGGAATATTTTTTTAGATGAAAAGGAGAAACTCTCCGGGCTGATTAAGCTATTAACATTCATCGACCGTTTTGGCGAACATACGCTTCGTTTTACGAACTCACAAAGTATTCGGCTTCGCAATATACCTGATCAGAGTTTACCGGAATTATACCAAATAATACAAGAGTTTATCCCGGATGTCTCAGCCTCATTTATTATTAACAATATCATTTCTTGTACGGGTGCTGATACTTGCCGATTAGGTATTGGATTGTCTAAAGAATTAGCCAAAGCTATTCGCCGGGAATTATTGCGAAGCGATTTGGATTTGGATCACTTTCATTCAACTCATATCCGAATTTCGGGTTGCCCCAACTCTTGTGGATTACAACTATGGGGCGATATTGGCTTTTCGGGAAAAGTGCTTCGTAGCGATCGAATATATCCCGGCTATCAGGTTTATCTGGCTGCTCGTAGAAATGATCCACTCAAATTTGCCGAACCAATTGGAAATATAAGTTCGCGAGATATACCGAAGTTTATAATTAACTTATTTAAAGCTTATCTGGAAGTTTCTAAAGAACATAAGTCATTTTCCGATTATTTGGAAACTGAAGGTAAAGAAAAAGCTAAACAATTGATAGAACAGTATAAGGCAATACCATCATTTGCGGATGATAAAAATTATTATTTTGATTGGGGTGCCGAAACTATATTCAGCATAGTAGGCAGGGGAAGCGGTGAATGCGCAGCCGGTCTTTTTGATATGTTGGAGATAGATAACAATATTATTAAAAATACGAAAGCAGCATTGCCTAACACGACAGATCCCGAAAAGCGAAATAATCTATTGTATGACATCATCTTCTCTTCATCACGAATGTTATTGGCAACACGTGGTGCTGACCCCAAAACGACCAATGATGTTTTTAACCTATTTGTCAAGAATTTTATTGAATATGGATTCGTTGAAGATAAATTTCGTCCAATTATTGAACTTGCGCGGGATAACAAAAAATTTGACTTCAATTCCAAAGAAGACCTTATTTATCAATTAGCTGATAGAGTAATAAACCTATACCAAAGCCTGGACGACTCATTACAATTAAAAAACGTAGCGTTAAAGAAATAAGAAATAAAGATCAAGTAAGCCTTACTTTTACAAGTAAGGCTTTTTTATCTTCCTGTCTTTAATGAAAATAGAACATTCGTATTTCGAGATCACTCAAAAAAATAAGACAGATTTAGAATCTCATTTCCCAAAAACAAAATACCACAATTATGGGATTGTCTTACTTGTTCATTGTCTATACTTTTGTTAAACAATATTAAAGACTGAACCCGATGAAAAAATATCTCTTTTTATTTATCACAACCTTATTGATAAACAGTTGTTCTAGAAAACCTCAACAAGTCTCTACCGTTTCGGGAGATTCTCTATCAGGAACAATACAGCTGTCGGGAGCATTTGCATTATATCCTGTGGTTGTAAAATGGGGTGAAGAATTTAGGAAATTACACCCTAATGTAAAAATTGATATCTCAGGAGGAGGAGCCGGAAAAGGTATAACCGATGCTCTTGCGGGAGTAGTGGATATCGGTATGGATTCGCGTGATGTATATCCTGAAGAAATAAATAAGGGAGCATATCCCATAGCAGTTGTCAAAGATGCGGTTGTTCCGACCATTAATGCCAATAACCCCGAATTAGACTTTATTAAGAAAACAGGATTAAAAAAAGAAATAGCGCTTAAACTATGGAATAAGGAATTGAAAACATGGGGAGAAGTCTTAGGATCTAACTCAAAGCTTCCTGTACATGTATTTACTCGTTCCGATGCTTGCGGAGCGGCCGAAACTTTTGCCGGATGGCTTGGGAAAAAACAGGAAAATTTAAAAGCAACAGGAGTATTCGGAGATCCCGGCGTCGCATCAGCCGTACAAAAAGATAAAGTAAGTATCGGCTATAACAACATAGCCTATATTTACGATCAAAAAACAAAAAAACCGTTTGAAGGCTTGACCGTTATACCAATTGACGTGAATGAGAACGGGAAAATAGATCCCGAAGAGGATTTATATCAAACAACCCAAACTTTGATTCAGGCAATAGATGAAGGGCGTTACCCATCTCCTCCGGCTCGTGATCTATATCTTGTAACCAAGGAAAAACCAACTAATCCGGTTATCATCGCTTTTTTAGAATATATACTTTCGGATGGGCAGAAATATGTAGGAGAAATAGGATACATAGGTCTTTCTGAAGAAAGATTGAGCGAAGAGATTCAAAAAGTCAAATAAGTTTTAATATATACAAAAAATACAATAAAGTGCCATCATTATTAACAAAACGGCTTTTGAAGGATAGTTTGACTAAACGGATCATGCAACTATTCACCCTTTTATCGCTGCTTCTTGTGGTAGCTATCGCAATCGGGTTGTATAGCAAAGCTGAACCAATATTAGACAAAAACTCCGTTTGGGATTTACTGACCAGTTCGGAGTGGAGTCCGTTAAATGGAGAATACGGATTTTGGTCATTTATTCTAAGTTCCATATATGTCACTCTTCTTGCTGTAATAATTGCGTTGCCCATATCATTATTAACAGCCTTATTTTTGACTGAGAATGCTAAACCCTGGGTCAAGAAATTTGTGTTCCCTATACTAGATATATTGGCCGGTATCCCGTCAGTAGTATATGGACTTTGGGGAACATTAATAATTGTACCTTGGATAGGTGACGCGCTTGCTCCGCATTTTGTCGATTACAGCAGTGGATATACATTATTAGCAGGCGCTATCGTACTTAGCGTGATGATTATTCCACTTATGGTAAGTCTTTTGGTAGAGATGTTTTCTACAATTTCTACCGATCTCAAGGACGCTTCTAAGTCATTAGGGGCAACTCGTTGGCAAACTTCCCGTATGGTAGTTATCCGTAAGGCATCGCCCGGAATTATAGCTTCTGTCGTGCTTGCCGTTTCGAAAGCATTAGGTGAAACGCTCGCTGTGTTGATGGTATGTGGAAACATGGTTGAAGTTCCACAATCATTATTTGATAGCGCTTATCCATTGCCTGCACTTATTGCGAACAATTATGGTGAAATGTTATCACTTCCTATGTACGAATCGGCATTAATGTTTGCGGCTTTAGTAATGTTTGTTATTATTTTATTATTCAATGCAGTATCTCGTATTGTTTTACAGAATGTTGAAAAAAAGTTTAAATTATGAAATTACGATTTATTGAAGAAAAGATCATGAATCTATTAATGATATTGGCAACATTGATCGTTTTCGGTTTCTTTGTCAGCATCGTGTGGACAATCGCCAAAACAGGCTTTCCTTCATTGACATGGGAAATGATTAGTCAACTACCCGGAGGGGGCTTCTATCTCGGAAAAGAAGGTGGGATATTAAATGCTATTGTCGGCTCGTTGATGATTGTTTTGGGATCTGCGATAATGGGATTAATAATAAGTATTCCAATTGTTTTTTATATAAATGTATATCTGAAAAAAGGTTCTAAGCTAGCCTATTTTACCCGATTATCTTTCGATATTCTGTTTGGAATACCATCTATCGTCTACGGGGCATTCGCATTTACGATAATGATTTTTTTTGGATTAAAAACATCTCTTTTAGGCGGTATAATAGTAGCCTCTTTGTTGATTATACCTATATTTGTACGCTCAATGGATGAGGTGGCACGCTCAGTGTCAAAAGATCTTTTAGATGCGGCTTACTCTTTGGGAGCTACTAAGTTAGAAACCTGTAAAATTGTTATTCGCCAGATAGCGCCCGGTATTGCGACAGCAACCCTCCTTTCGATAGGACGCGCCATTGGTGACGCTGCAGGAGTATTATTCACTGCAGGATTTACTGACAATATTCCGGAATCACTCAATCAACCTGTAGCCACTTTGCCGTTATCTGTTTTTTTTCAGCTGAGTAGTCCTATTCCAGAAGTGAGAGAAAGAGCTTACGCAGCTGCCCTGATACTTACTATCATCATACTAATTTTAAGTCTTTTAGGACGATTGATAACAAGCCATTTCTCTAAAAACCGAATAAAATAATCAATTTCAACAACCTAACTGACCTGTAAATTAATTAAAAAATGAGAAAAAAATTGAAGATAGTAGCGCGAAAAAGTCCACTTTCACTTTTGCAAGTAAAAGAAATCTTTTCGCACTTTCCTTTGCTTGAATATGATTTGATTCCACTTGTTTCTTATGGAGACAAAAACAAG
>CALYRA010000071.1 GCA_945292135.1 uncultured Dysgonomonas sp. | reverse complement strand
TTAGTTGTTCCGAATCCATCGAATATACTGTTATATCTAATCGGTCACCAACAATAACTTTATATTCCGGTTCTTTTATTTTTGGATATTCTTTGGATATATCCTGTAGAAAGTTTGTGTCGCGCGTTGTAACGCATGAGCTAAAAATGCCTAAAATACTAAGAATTACAAGTATTATCGTCTTGCCTTTCATAAGAAATTTACTTCTGGACAGCCTTAATTCTATAATGACATTTAACCTTGCCTTTGAGCATATTATTCAACTTCGACTTTATCAACTGCTTACGAATAGCTGATATCTTATCTATAAATAGTTTGCCTTCGATATGATCATACTCATGTTGAATACAACGAGCAAAAAAGTCGGAATATTCTTCATCATGAGACTTAAATTCTTCATCAAAATATTGGATACGTATTGATTCTTCACGCTCTACTGCTTCGGACAGTCCGGGAAGACTGAGACAACCCTCATTCAGTTTCACTATTTCACCTTTATATTCAACAATACGAGGATTAATAAATACCTTTTTAAATCCTGAATACATTGGCTCATCTTCCGCCAAAGGTTCTAAATCTATAATAAAGAGTCTGATATTGAGACCTACTTGAGGGGCTGCCAATCCTATTCCATCGGCATTATACATAGTCTCAAACATATTTTCAATAAGTTCTTTTAATTGGGGGTAATCCGGTGTTATATCGATCGATTCTTTTCTTAAAACCGGTTGTCCATATAAATATACTGGTAATATCATAAATACATTAAAATTATCTATTAAAAACGCAGACTTTCCATATAATCTTGTAATATGATAACTGCGCTTATTTCATCTACTAAAGTTTTGTTTTGCCTGTCCTTTTTTTTTAACCCTCCATCAATCATAGCTTGTTGAGCTATTGACGATGTAAATCGTTCATCATAATATTTTATCTTCATATCAGGATAGTCTGTTTTCAACTTTTTTACAAATGGACGAATATTCTTCATATTATCCGAATACTCATTATTCATTTGCTTCGGCAATCCGACAACTATACATTCAACATCTTCTTTTTCTAAATAGCTTTTCAGAAAATCAAATAATGTATGTGTTGGAACTGTTGTAAGCCCATTAGCTATTATTTTGAGTGAATCCGAAACCGCAATACCGGTTCGCTTAGTTCCGTAATCTATAGCCAGCAATCGTCCCATATTTGGCAAAGGTAGACAAAAAATATTTATTTATATTATATTCAGACAAATAACAGATTTAATTATTTATAAGAAACTAATATTATATGATAAAGCGATACTAAGATTTAAAACAGAAAACACACCTTAATTCATCAAGATGTGTCTTTTATATATTAAACTGTTATTATTTATATCTCAGCCATTTAAATATTTCCTTGAAGTTTGTTTTTTTACCTTGCATCAAAATACCTGTACGGTAAATCTTCCCTGCCAACATTGTTGAACATATTGCTGAAGCAAAGAGCAAAACAAATGATAAAATAATTTCCCAAATCGGAACTTCAAACGGAAGGCGTACCATCATTACAATGGGTGACGTAAATGGTATAATAGATCCCCAGAAAGCCAGATTTCCTTCGGGATTTCGGGTAGCCGCAAATCCTACATAAAATGCCAACATCAGGATAACTGTTACTGGTCTGATAAATTGTTGAGCTTCTTGCGAATCATTGGCAGCGGATCCAAACATGGCAAATAGCGAAGCATAGAGCAAGTATCCTCCTATGAAATATATAATAAAGCTGGAAATTACTTTAATCCAATCAACGCCGACTAAAGCTTTTATACCAAGCTGCATATTGGGATCGGCTCCCGTCATCGCGGCCATTTGTTGAGGATCGCCACTTCCTGAAGCCATCGTTGAGAGGGTAGCTGCATCTACTCCTAACGCAGTCATTACAATTCCTCCTCCAATAGCAACTACAACAATCCAAATCACAAGTTGAGTCAGTCCGGTTAACGCTACCGCAATAATTTTGCCCATCATCAGGTTAAATGGTTTCGTCGAAGATATTATAACTTCTACTATCTTATTTGTTTTTTCCTCAACGACGCTTTGCATAACCATTGATCCATTCATAACGATAAAGAAAAACATTAAAAAGGTCAACCCCATTCCGATGTATGAAACTGCATCGCTTTTTGTATCTTTTTCCGCTCCTGTTTCATCCCATTGCTTTGTCGTTATTTTTATGCTTTCTTTTGATGTCGTTATCTTATTTATAGAATCCGCTACTTGCTTATCAACATTCATTTCTGCCGTATAATCATTCAATGTCTTATTCTTTACGGCGTTTGTTAGCACTTCGTTTATATATTGGGTCAGTTCGCGAGGTGGTTTTTGTTTCTCGGAAAAAAATGTAGCTGCTGTCGGTTTATCATTCAATACGGCATCAATTGTCAGCAAAGCGGAATTCTGACCGGCGCCATCATTATTTTTTCTGGGAAACGCTGCTTCATCGTCTTTCAAATTCTCAAATTGATATTTATCCGAAGATTCCAACAGTGGGTAATAAATACCTGTACGATCCAAAACATAAATTTTCTTTATATCATCATTTCCTAACTTCATCAAAAAAGAAGGTAATGCTATCATCACGATCATTATTATGGGCATAAGTATCGTTGTTATGATAAATGCCTTTGTCTTCACTGTTGCGGCATATTCGCGCTGTATAATCAAACTTAATGCTTTCATTTCGCTTTGTTGGATACGATTTGGATAAATATATCATTCATTGTAGGAAGTTGTTCTTGGAAAGATAGAATCTCATACTTATCTACAATGTCTTTTATTAATAAAGAATTGGATGTCTCGACATCGTTTTTCTGAATCTGTACAATAGTACTTTGTTTATTAGGCGTAATAGATAGTACTTTGAAATTAGGCGAAACAACGTCAAATGCTTTATTGTCTGCTATTTCAATGTTAAATATATGCTTACGATATTGGGCGCGTATTTCTTGTACATCGCCTTGAAGCATTGCTTTAGATTTGTCGATAAGCGTTATCTGATCACACAATTCTTCTACTGATCCCATATTGTGCGTGGAAAGAATAACTGTTTTCCCATTTTTTTTCAATTCCAATATTTCATTTTTCAATGTTTCCGCATTTACCGGATCCAATCCACTAAATGGCTCGTCAAGGATAAATAAATCAGGATTATGAATGACCGTTGCTATAAATTGAATTTTTTGCTGCATGCCTTTTGACAATTCCTCGACCTTTTTCTGTTCCCATGAAGTGATATCAAATCTATCGAGCCAATATTCCATCTTCTTTTTAGCATCTGTTTTCGACAATCCTCGCAAACGCGCTAAAAAAAGGATGTGTTCTCCTACTTTCATTTTTTTATATAAACCTCGTTCTTCGGGCATATAACCTATATTGAAAATATCTTCGGGTAATGACTCTTTCCCATTTATCAATATTTTGCCTTGATCCGGAGCTGTGATACGGTTGATAATTCTGATAAGCGAACTTTTGCCTGCTCCGTTAGGTCCAAGCAATCCGTATATACACCCGTGGGGCACATGTATGCTAACTCCACTCAGAGCGGTATGATTTCCATATTGTTTAACTACATCCAGCGCTTCGAGATAAAACATCTTTTCTGATATTTTTATTTTAATATTTTTTATTTAATTAGTCGCCGATCCATCGGCAAAATCACAAAAGTTCTTTTTTGTTTGCAAAAGTTTATAAAGGTAACATTTTTAATTTTGTTTTTACATTTTACTTTTTTTGTAAAGTTTTTTTATCTGTGAGTCCACTATCTTTTATAGTTTAAATGCTTAATGAACACAAAGAGGATTGAAGCAACGAGTAATTCATACAAATGTTAAAATATATTTTTATAATTAGTTTTTTTGCAAAGACCCGTAAACTATTGATCTTAAATCTGCAAAAACTAAATTTATTTAGGTAAGACAATTCGTTCGCCCAAAAATTTGTCCAACATTTTTTTCACTTCTTTTAGTTCTTTGAGTTCGGTCATTAGGCTCATAACAAGCTCAAAATTTCCTTCTTTCTGCTTTTCTTTCAATTGTTCCGTAATCTCATCCATTCGTTGTTTAACATAAGCATTCTTTAGCTCAGTCAATACCCACGGAACATGTTTTATTAAATGTTTGTCTTCGGAGAGGGGCGTATCTTCCATACTTACGTTCTCTCCAAATTGCTTTATATGAACTTTACTTAATTGATATTTATCACTGATCAAATCTACTGCGATCTTGCTGATTTGCGTATCCGGATGACTTAGAAAATAACGGGAAGGCGTAAATCCTTCTTGTTGCAGATGTTCAATAGCCTCATCGAGCATCTGCTTATAGAGCGGATAAGTAAACCACAAACCATCTTGTTCTAAATCTGTCTTGATAAATTCAATAATATTTATTGGCTTTATTTTTTCCCCATTTTCGGTTGTAGATTCATCTATCAATATTTCAGCTCCATAACGGACGATATAATAAAGCACAGCACGCTCGTATTTGTATATTGAAACGCTTTTTTTCGTTTGTTGTCTCGCTCCGTTTTTAGGAGTAAAAGACATAAATTCTTCTTGTTTAGAATAAGAATTATTCTGATTTTGTTTGTTTTCCGCAAATTTTTGATCGTGATAATTTCTACGTTTATTATTAACCTCACGTATCAATACCTGTTCATCTATTTCAAGCAAATGACTGCAATCACGGATGTAAACCGTACGAACAATATTATCCGGTATAACAGAAATACTGTTTACAATATCTGTTATCAGGTTAGCTCGTTTTATAGGGTCTTCTCCTGCATCGCCTAATAATAATTGTGTCTTAAATCGAATAAAGTCGACTTCATGTTCGGCAATATATTTCGACAAAGATTCCGCATTTTGCTTTTTCGCAAACGAATCGGGGTCTTCGCCATCGGGCAGAAGGATAACTTTTATATTCATACCTTCTTCCAACAAAAGGTCTATCCCTCTCAATGCGGCTTTTATACCTGCCGCATCGCCATCATATATGACTGTAACATTATTTGTGAATCGATGTATGAGTTTTATTTGTCCATGTGTGAGCGCCGTACCTGAAGATGCTACTACATTTTCAATTCCTGATTGATGCATAGAAATGACATCGGTATATCCTTCAACAAGGTAACAACAATCATTCTTTGTGATTGCTTGTTTGGCAAAGAAGATACCATAAAGTTCATTTCCTTTATGATAAATATCACTTTCAGGTGAGTTGACATATTTACCGGTATTTTCGACTTTCTTGAGGATACGACCGCCAAAGGCTACCACTTTGCCGGATAAGGTATGTACGGGAAACATTACGCGCCCTCTAAATCTGTCAGCAAGGTAATTATTATCTCCTTTAAACGTCAATCCGGTTTTTACAAGATAATCCTCTTTGTATCCTGCTCTTAAAGCTTCTTGCGTAAAAGAATCTTTTTCTTCAAGGTTATATCCTAACTGGAATTTTTTGATAATATCATCCCTAAATCCTCTTTCGCGAAAATAACTCAATCCAACGGATTTCCCTTCAATATGTTCATGTAAGGTTTTCACAAAATAATCCCGAGCATATTCGTTCAGTATAAACAAACTATCACGTTCATTATACGCCTTCTACTGCTCATCTGTCAGCTCCCTTTCCTGAACTTCAATGTTATACCTTTTAGCTAAAAACCGTAAAGCGTCAAAATATGATAGCTGTTCATGTTTCATTATAAAATGTACAGCCGTTCCTCCTTCGCCGCATGCAAAACATTTACATATATTCTTTGATGGGGATACATAAAAAGAAGGGGTTTTATCCTCATGAAAAGGACAAAGACCTACATAGTTTATCCCTCTTCTTTTGAGAGTAACATATTGGGATACAACATCGACAATGTCTGCCGCATTAATAATGCGGTCTATAGTGGACTGATCTATCATACCGACGACGAATGTACAAAATTATTAAGGGAGTAACAAGTCGGGTTATGTTAATAGAAAAGAAACTTTTTATTCGATATTATTCGCTTCCTATTTATTCTAAAACATCATACTTTGCGCGCGCATCACTGAGCGAAACAGCGTTAAAGTGCCACCATTCACCTTGTATTGATAAAAATCCGGCTTGCGTCATTACTTTTCGTAACAACCGACGGTTCGCGACTTGCGTTTTGGTCAATACTCCTCTTTCCACAAGTCCTTCTTCATCACGAATCGCAGCTGCCTGCCCGAAAAAATCAAAAGGGGTTCCCATGTCTAATGCTATACCTTTATCATCACACAAAGTGAGGTCTACTGCCATACCATAATTATGTAAACCGGTGCGTGTTGGTTCCGCTACATAATTATGCTGAGGCGTATTTTTTACGACATTATACATGATGCGTTGAATGCTTCTGGGACGAGCTGCGTCATATATCAGTAATGAAAGGTTAGGATTATTTTTTTTTAGGATTTCTTGAGCTTTCGCTAATTTTTGAGCTGCAAGGGGATGTAAATAGGCTTTATTCAATCCTCCTTGATAAAGTATAACTTTTGTAAAATTATCTGTCGTAGCATATTTAA